>JAUZQH010000118.1 GCA_030951065.1 Mariprofundus sp.
TTGGATTTTGTCAGTGGATGTCGACTGGGTGAACTGGAAAACATTCGATAACCTTGATTTCCGTTATGCACCTTCGGTATTGGCAACAGTACTGACCGGTGGAACCAACTTCCGTACACTGCGGGAGAATTGGAGTGCCACATTTGCAATACGTGCCGGTGCACAGTGGCAGTTTGCTCCTGACATGCGCTTGAGGGGGGGATACACCTTTGATCCTACACCTGTCGATGATCCTTTCTTCTCACCCGCTATTCCGGATAGGGACCGGCATTTGTTTACCGTTGGTTTTGGCTACGATGTCAATGCAGCCATGACTCTGGATGTGGCCTATATGTTTGTTTATTTCGTTGACCGGAACCAGACGGCATCGACAGGGACGAATGCGGTACGTAACGGTAATTATTCCGGCAGTGTTCATCTTTTATCCGGGTCGCTGGTTTATAAGTTTTAGCTGTGTGAGTGTAGTATTTTTTCCATACTGAATTCTACTGAATGATGAAAAGGGGCTCTTTGGAGCTCCTTTTTGTTGGTTTGATGAAAGGTAAAGGGCTATACTGAGGACAAAACTGGTGCAGATGGAGGTTTGCCATGTTCTGGATTCTACTGCTGATTATTGTGTTTGGGCTGTTGTTTCTGTTGACTCGAGGCGGTATCGCATTGCAGGCATGGCTCGGAATATTGGCACTGGCTGATGTGGTGTTGATGGTTGCCGGCATGAGTGGATGGATCGGTTTTGTGCTGTTGCTGATCATTGCGGCAGCTTTTGTCTTTTTTACGATAGATGATATTCGCAAGAAGTGGGTGAGTACACCGGTTAAAAACCTGATAAAAAAATCACTGCCGCCGATGTCCGATACAGAAAAAGCAGCCATTGAAGCAGGGACTGTGTGGTGGGACGCGGAGCTTTTTCAGGGCAATCCGGATTGGGATGTGCTGCTGAAAACTCCGGCACCGAAATTGACGGAAGAGGAACAGGCGTTTATTGACGGGCCGACCGAAGCGCTTTGTGCCATGTTGAATGACTGGCAGATCAATCATGAATTGCGTGATTTGCCGGAGGCGGTTTGGGATTTCATCAAACAGAATGGTTTTTTCGCCATGATTATTCCCAAGAGTTATGGTGGGCTGGAGTTTTCTGCCTATGCGCATTCGTGTGTGATTCAGAAAATAGCCAGCCGCAGTTCAGCTGCTGCAGTCACGGTCATGGTGCCCAATTCACTGGGGCCGGCGGAATTACTGATGTCTTACGGAACGGAAGATCAGAAGGATTATTATTTACCACGCTTGGCCAGTGGCGAAGAAGTACCCTGTTTTGCTTTGACAGCCCCTGATGCGGGTTCAGATGCGGGGGCAATCCCGGATACAGGAATCGTGTGTAAGGCCGAGTTTGAGGGTAAGGAAACGCTTGGTCTGCTGCTGAACTGGGAAAAACGCTATATCACACTTGGTCCGGTGGCTACTGTGCTCGGTCTGGCATTTCACGTGTATGACCCTGAACATCTGCTGGGGGAGAAAGACGACCTTGGTATTACCTGTGCCCTGATTCCGGTCGGGACGCCCGGGGTGGAAATCGGTCGACGCCATGATCCGCTGGGTATTGCGTTCCAGACCGGTCCGACTACCGGCACAGAGGTGTTTATTCCGATGGACTGGGTGATCGGAGGACAGGATATGATTGGCAATGGCTGGCGCATGCTGGTCGAACGATTGTCGATCGGGCGCGGTATTTCGCTGCCATCGTTGAGTGCGGCGGCAGGAAAAATGGCTTGCGATACAACGGGTGCTTATGCGCGTGTGCGCAAACAGTTTAAAACCTCTATCGGTCGATTTGAGGGTGTTGAAGAAGCCCTGGCCCGTATAGGTGGTCTGACTTATATGGCCGATGCCGGTGTCCGGCTGACGACTTCAGCGCTGGATGCCGGTGAAAAGCCGGCTGTGGTGACGGCGATTGCCAAGCGTTACCTTACCGAGTCGATGCGACAGGTCATCAATGATGCCATGGATGTACATGGCGGGCGTGGCATTTGCATGGGTCCGTCAAATTATCTCGGGCGAACCTATCAATCAATTCCCGTAGCGATTACAGTGGAAGGCGCCAATATTCTGACCCGCAGCATGATCGTATTCGGTCAGGGTGCAATGCGTTGTCATCCGTATCTGCAGGAGGAGATTGCAGCGGCAGCCATCGACGGAGAAGAGGGTGTGAATCGCTTTGACAAGGCGCTGATGTCGCATCTTGCCTATACCATTGCCAATGCGGCCCGTGCTGTGCTTTATGGTGTCTCCGGCGGTTGGCTGGCACCATCCCCGGTGGCAGGTGTGACAGCACGCTATTATAAACAGGTTGCCCGTTTCAGTGCAGCGACCTCGGCCATGGCTGATATGGCCTTGCTGGTATTGGGTGGCAGCTTAAAACGCAAGGAATCGATTTCAGGACGCTTTGCTGATGCACTGGCTTATCTGTATCTCTGTTCGGCTGTGTTGAAGCGTTTTGAAGATGATGGACGTCCTAAAGCGGATTTGCCACTGATCCACTGGGCCTGTCAGTTCTGTCTGTATCAGGTGCAACAGGCGCTGGATGGCGTAATCAGGAATTTCCCTGTTCGCCCGGTGGCCTGGAAGATGCGGGTTTGGGCTTTTCCTTTGGGGCGCCGTATGCATTTGCCCGGGGATCATTTGACACATCAGGTGGCCAGCATGCTGATCGAGCCATCTGCTTCACGCGATCGCTTGACTGCAGGGATTTACGCACCGGATTCCGAGGATGATTTGACCGGACGATTGCACCATGCCATGTCCATGACCATCCGTGCAGAACCTGTTGAACGCAAATTGCGCAACAACGGTAAAATACACGGACC
>JAUZQH010000119.1 GCA_030951065.1 Mariprofundus sp.
ATTGGTAAAGGCATTAAGTGCACGTGCATGCTTGATAATGCCGCCGATATACCACAGCGCTTCCTGACTCAGGTTGGCGTATTTGTCGCCGGCAAACAGATTCTTGCCATCTTTCCAGATAGACTGGTGAACGTGCATGGCTGTGCCGTTGTCATTGAAGATCGGCTTCGGCATAAACGTAGCGGTCTTGCCATGTGCATCAGCGACATTGTGTACGACATATTTATACCACTGCGCCTTGTCGGCCTGCTCGATGAGCTCACCGAAACGCATGGCCAGTTCACACTGACCGGCAGTCGCCACTTCATGGTGATGGCATTCCATGGTAATACCCAGATCGGTCATAACCAGACTCATATCGTTGCGCATCTCATGCAACGAATCAACCGGAGGTACCGGAAAATAACCACCCTTCACGCTTGGACGATGACCGGTATTGCCACCTTCAAAAGCAACATTGGAATTCCAAGCTGCCTCTTCCGATGACACTTCATAACTGCAGCCACCCATTTCATTGCTGTAACGCATACCGTCAAACACGAAGAACTCCAGTTCCGGACCGAAATACACTGTATCGGCAATGCCGGCTGTACGGATATAACTCAAAGCACGCTGTGCGACCTGACGTGGACAGCGATTGTAATCCTGACCGGTAAGCGGATCGATCACCTGCGCCACCAGTACCAGTGTGGAAGCTTCAAAGAACGGATCGATATTGGCGCTGGCCGGATCGGGAATCAGCGACATATCGGAATTATTGATATCACACCAACCGGCAATCGAAGAGCCGTCAAAGGCAAAGCCATCTTCGAAACAGTCTTCGTTAAACTCGCCGATTGGAAATGTTACGTGCTGCCATTTGCCTTTGGTGTCCGTAAAACGAACATCGACAAATTCGCACTCATTTTCTTTTACAAGGTCAAAAACCTTTTGAATTGCGTCACTCACGTTTGTTCTCCTCTCAATAGTTACAGAAAATCCCACCCGGTAAAAAACAGGAGGCGCGACTTTGTCACAAGACAGGTGAAATGGCAACAGAACCTGTCGCATATGGTTCGCGGAAAATATTCCAAATACGGCTTCAATGACAACATAAAATCGTTGTTCCTGTCTGGATATATGACAGTGACCTGTCATGATGCAACTTGCTTGTAAATGAATCCGTATGATTCATCAAGCTGGCAGGTTAAATCGCACAGACGATATTACCCAGCCGTTCGGTCAATTTCATGTTTTCACCATAATCGATGGGGATAACAATCAGGCTGGGGCCGGGTTCCGAAAATGCTGACTTGAGCGTTGCCTGCAGGTCACCACTATTCTCCACACGATGTCCATGCCAGCCAAAGGCTTTGGACAGCAACATCCACTGCGGATTACCGAAACTCAAATCGGTATGATGGCCAAACTGATTCTGCTGTTTCCAGGCAATCAGGCCGTAGGCGTTATCTTCCCAGACCATGACCACGATATTGCTATTCAACCGTTTGGCCGTTTCCATCTCCTGAACATTCATCATAAAACCCGCATCGCCGCAAACAGCTAAAATCTGTCGCTCCGGATAGACCAGCGATGCGCCAATCGCTCCGGGCAAGGCAAAACCCATCGAACAGAAGCCGTTGGGAATCAGACAGGTATTGGGCTCATGGCATTGATACTGGCGGGCAATCCACATTTTATGGGCTCCGACATCAGATAGCAGGATATCTTCACGCCCCATAACCTTGCGCACATCGGCCAGCACCTTTTGAGGCCGAATTGAATGCTCTGTTTCATCTGCTGCATATTGCACTAATTCCTGACGCATCCGCTGCCGCGTTTTATGCTGCTGGTCCAGGTTGCGCTCAACCGGCCCGAGCTGTTCGATGTTGGCATTGATACTGGCCAGCGTATGGCTCAAGTCACCGACCAGTTCCAGCTCGGGGTGATAATGCTCATCAATTTCAGCCGGCTGAAAATCAATATGGATAATGCGTTTGTTACCATTTGCGTTCCACAGATGCGGATGATATTCGACCATATCATAGCCCAGTGTGATTACCAGATCGGCTGCATCCAGCGCACAGGAAACGACATCCCGTGCCTGCAAACCAATCGTATACAGACAATAATCGGCATCGGCATCCACACAACCCTTGGCCATGAATGTGTTGATGACTCCGATACCCGTGACTTCGCAGAATCGGCGTAATTCACGGCTGGCATCGTGACGTACACAACCGTTACCCACCAGAATGACAGGGCGTTTGGCGGCCCTGAGCATAGTAAATGCAGCTTCAATCTGTTCCGGAACAGCGACCGGTCGACGATAGCGACGCGGCTGCATCGGCTGTGCATCGGTTTCCAGTCTGGCAACATCTTCGGGCAGTTCGATATGGCATGCGCCCGGTTTTTCACTGCGCGCCAGACGCACTGCCTTGCGCACAATTTCCGGTACGGCGGACGGATGCCTGATTGAAGTTGCCCACTTGGTCACCGGTTTAAACATGCTCACTACATCCATAATCTGATGTGATTCCTTGTGCAACCGGGTCGTTGCCCCCTGCCCTGTCAATACCAGCATCGGCGCGTGATCCATATTCGCATCGGCCACACCGGTAATCAGATTGGTCGCTCCCGGACCCAGCGTACCCAGACAGGCAGCCGGATTACCGGTCAACCGCCCGTAGGCCTCGGCCATAAATGCCGCACCCTGTTCATGCCGGGTCAGGATAAAACGAATCGAATCGGATTGCTCCAGCGCCATCATAAAATCAGCATTTTCTTCACCCGGCACGCCGAAAATATATTCGATACCCTCTGCTTCCAGGCAAGACACCAACAATTCCGATGTTTTCATTTCTGACTCCTTATAAACAA
>JAUZQH010000012.1 GCA_030951065.1 Mariprofundus sp.
CAACAGGTGCAGGGAATTAAATCCTACGACAACCAGAAAACCCAGGGCAAACCACGGTATGGTTAACGATGCGGTGTTATCTTCGCCTTTGCCATGACCATGTTCACCATATTTTACCCACCACCAGCCCATAAACAGCAGGGCAGGCACCAATAGCATTACCCGGGTCATTTTTACAATTACCGCATCATTGCATACCGTTTGGCTGATATCACTGGCTGCACCGACAACCTGAGCGACTTCATGCACTGTTGCGCCAATGTAAATTCCCCATCCATGTGCATCCAGATTCAGGATGCCCCATTGGTAGATGAGCGGGTAAATGAGCATAGCCAGGGTGCCAAAAGTGACAACGGTTGCGACAGCCGCAGCCGTTTGGTGACCTTTGGCCTTGATGACGGGCTCAAATGCCAATATGGCGGCGGCGCCACAAATCGCACTGCCGGCACCGGTGAGCAGGGTGGTTTGTTTGTCCATTCCCAACAGATAAACACCTACAACGTAAGCAATGGATAATGTGCTGACCACGATGACGCTTGCCGATGCGAAACCAACCCAGCCAATCATCATCACTTCCTGCAGGGTGATATAAAAGCCATATAAGATGACGGCCAGACGGAGGATCTTTCTGGCGGTGAAACTGATGCCCGGCAGCCATGCTGTCGGCATGCGGTGATGCAGGGTATTGGCATAGAAAATACCCAGCACAATGCCGATGATCAGCGGGCTGATGCCCAGTTGATGAACCCACTGCCACTGACTGATTTGCATGGCGGCCAATGCGAACAGGGTAACAAACAGGATACCGTTGGCGGTGTCGGCTCGATTATCTGTGCTGAACATGGTTTTCTCTTCTTGTCATGGAAGGGAAGACTAGGAACAGTTAAACAACATGAATAATGATGATTTATTATTTTATATATTATTCTGTGTGATATGTTGCAGCCATGAAATTGAATCCCGATCAACTGCTCAGCTTTGTCGCGCTGGTGCAATCAGGCAGCGTCAGCAAGGCTGCAACAGCGCGTCACCTGACGCAGCCTGCGATTTCCAACCAGTTAAAGCGTTTACAGGATACGATAGGCATGCCGTTGTACCGGCGGCAGGGGCGCGGTGTGCAGCTGACCGCGACAGGTGAAGCATTTTATCAACATGCGCTGCGTGTGCAGCAAAGCCTGTATCAGACGGAGCTGTTTGCTCAAGGTTTGCATGGCCTGACAGCCGGGCGTGTACATGTTGCAGCCAGTCAAACCATTGCCGGATCATTGCTGCCCTCTGCGCTGGTGAAATTTCGCCATCAATATCCGGATATTGAAATCTTTGTGGATAGCGGCAATAGCCAGCAGGTGTTCCAGCATATGCAGTCGCATGATATCGGGCTGGTGGAGAGCCTGTTGCCCGAAGCGGTGCCTGATTGTTGTCGGGTGGAAATGCTGGGGCATGACAGCATCGTTGTTGTCATGTGTGCGGGTCATCCGCTGGCGCTCAACAAGGCAGTGGGGTTGCGGGCATTCCAGGAATATCCATTGATCTGGCGTGAATCCGGTTCCGGTACGCGCGAGGCGCTGGAGCAGGCATGGATGATCGAGACAGGCAGACGTCCGGAAGTGCACCTGTGCATGGGTGGTGTCTCGGCAGTGCTCGAAGCGGTGCGGCAGGGCTTGGGGGTTGGCGTGGTCTCACAATTTTGTCTGCCTACTGGCGAGAACGTTCTGATAACCCGTCCGTTACAGCCACCGTTGCTTCGCCCCATGAGTATGCTTATCCCGGCGAATATATCTCCCATCGCAGCGCTGGTGGCAGACTTCCTGCGAACATATTTAAAAGAAAAACTGGAGCCTTTATGAAATGCGTATTCAGGGGCAGTGGTGGCAGAAAGGTTCTTGAAGTCACTATCGCATAGGTTTGTTAAATCTTCAATGATGGGGGGCATTTGCCTCCTTTTTTTTATGTTGTGCTGATACCCAGTACAGGATTACCGTCGAATTGTAAGATGCAATATACAATAGTTGTAATATACAACTATAAGGGCTATGCTTCGACTCCGGAAGAGAGTACTAAATGGAGTAATTATGGAATTTAAACTGGATCAGGCCATCGGCATGCATGTGAATCGAACAGCATTTTTGATGACCGAAGAAATCGCCCGCCGCTTCAACGATCAGGGCTATGCCGTGACGGCACAGGATTTCGGGATTCTGTATCGCGTATCGAAGCAGGGGCCGATGACTCAAGTCGAGATTGCAGCCTTGATGATGCGTGATAAAACCACCATTACGCGCCGTATCGACGGGCTGGTGAAGAAGGGGCTGGTGGCGCGCACCCCCGACCCGGATGACCGGCGTTATTATCGAATCGGGCTGACGGCAGCAGGGGAGGCTGCGCTCACGGTATTGATTCCGCTGGTCAGTGATTTTCAGCATGAGTTGCTGCGCGATATCCCGGATGCAGACAAGAAAACAACGATCAACACCCTCAAACATATATCGAATCAGTTAATTTCATATAAAACAAAAGGAGAAGCATCATGAAAAGCACTACCCCCCACTGGATCGCTATCG
>JAUZQH010000120.1 GCA_030951065.1 Mariprofundus sp.
AGCATAGGTAATCAGGCTGTTTTTGCAATTACTGAATAAATGGAGGGTCAAAACCGAAGCAGGAATCGTACCAGCCGTTTTGTTGTAGGCGAAAATAATTTGTCGGTATAAAAACTGCCGGCAATACGTTTATTGGCTTCAGCCAGGGTCGGGTACGGAGCAATCATGGAGGCCATTGCAGCGATTTTCAGTTTCTGGCTGATAGCCAGAATCCAGGGCTGAATCAGCTCGCCGGCATGAATACCGACAATACTGGCTCCCAGAATCACGCCTTTCGAAGTGGTGATGACCTTGATCATGCCTTCCGTGCGTTTTTCAGCCTGTGCCCGATCATTTTCCTCAAACTGCCAACGCAGCACGCGAATCTCACGCCCTGCCTGTCGGGCATCAGATTCACTCATACCCACATGCGCCAGTTCCGGATCGGTATAGGTCACCCACGGTACGGCCGAGTAATCCACTTTGGCCGGCAATTTGAACAGCATATTCCTGATCACAATACCGGCCTGATAGGCCGCCATATGGGTAAACGGATACGGCCCTGCCACATCGCCAATGGCAAATATTTTTTTATTGCTGGTTCGCAGTCGCGCATCCACGTCCACGCCCCGGGGACTATAGCTCACGCCAGCTGCTTCCAGATTCAAACCATCCACATTCGCACGCCGGCCCGTGGCAATGAGCAGGTGGGAACCGGCTGCACACTGTTTGCCCAGATCCGATTCGCATCTGGCTGCGATTTGGCCATTGGCTGTTTTTTCCAGTTTCAGATTGCGCCCGCCTTCCACCAGATTAATGCCCTCATCCTGCAAACGCCGGATCACTATCTTCGTCAATTCCGGGTCATCTTTAACAAGCAACCGGGCCATTTCCATAACCGTGACTTCTGCACCGAGCCTGCGGTGTGCCTGCGCCAGTTCCATGCCAATCGGACCACCGCCAATCACAATTAAATGCTCAACCGGCTGCGTATTGTCAAATATATTCTCATTGGTGAAATAATCGACCTGATCCAGCCCTTCAATCGGCGGTATAAATGCCGAAGATCCAGTAGCAAGCACAAAATATTTTGCCCGAATCTGTTGATCTCCGGCTTTTAACGTGTGCTCATCAATAAAGGCACCGGCAGCGCGAATCACCGTGACTCCGAAAGATTCAAATCGTTTCTGCGAGTCGTTCGGTTCAATTGCAGCAATCACGCCATGGATGTGATTATGCACAGCCTGCCAGTCCACTCCCGGTTCGGGTAAATGAACACCGAATTGCCTTGCTTCCCGTGCAGATTGCGCCGCATGCCCGGCTGCCAGTAGCGACTTGGATGGCACGCAGCCGGTGTTCAGACAATCGCCACCCATGTCGGACTTTTCGACCAGAGCCACTTTTGCGCCCATTTGCGCGGCTCCGGCAGCCACACTCAATCCACCGGAACCGGCACCAATCACACACACATCGACTTTAATCATGCATTACTCCCGCCCCATTTGTTCCGCATTACCTGAAAACCGTTTATAGATCACCGGAATCAGTGCCAGCAGCGCCAACCCGGCAAGAGCCGCCATAATCTCCGGTGTCATCACACCCGCCAGCGATATATCACCGCCCTGCTCCAGCACACTGCCAAGCCCCGAACCGGTCAACGCGAATACAAAGGTGGCCGGCATGATGCCGAAAAAGGTAGCGATCACATAAACACGCAAAGAAACGCCAAGGAATGCAGGCGCCAGATTGACCAGGAAAAAGGGGAATATCGGCACCAGCCTCAAAACAAACATATAGCTCAATGCATTTTCGGAAAAACCGGCCTGCATCTTTTTCACAGCGCCGCCAGCTTTGGCCATCAGGAAATCACCCAGCGATGTCTTGGCAATCAGAAACAGCGCAGTTGCACCAATGGTCGCACCGATCACTGCATACAAAGCGCCAGCCGCAGCCCCGAACAGCAAACCACCGGATAACGTCATCATCAACCCACCCGGTAATGAAAAGGCAACCACTGCAATATAAAGCAGGATATAAAGTACCGGTGCCAGAATGGCATGCGCATCCACCCATGCGGACAACCACGCCTTATGCTCGGACAGGGCATCAAAACCCAGAAAACGGCCAAGATCAAAGGTATAGAAAAGCACCAGAATCAGCACCAGCACCAGCAGTGGTATCAATCGTTTAAACATATGCATCCTTGGTTTGTTGATCATCATATTTGTTCAACATTCGTTATTCAACAATCAGTACATAATCAGGTGTCGGGTTCAAAGGGCATGAATAGCGGTATTCACCCGGTTCAAGTGAAATGGTGTAATCATGCACATCGCCTGTGGCAATGCCGCCACCGGAAATACCGGGCAGGGTCCAGCGTGATATGCCTGCCCCGCGCAACCAGAACCCCAATTCATAAGGCACATCGCGATTTTTCACCCGAAACACATAATCGCCGGCTTTCAAATACAGCGTCTGCGCCTGTTTCAGTCGTTTATCCTGACTTGCCTCGTTAATACTGCGACATGCATCAGCTGATTTACTGTTGAAATGGTGATCAGCACCTTCCGCTTCGACAAACTGGCAGGCTGTCTGCGTCAATACAATCACCTCACCGGCAAAAGTACTGAATACACCCAGGAATAAGGCCGCAAGTGACAATCCTGCTATATAAATACAAATCCGTCTCATACCCCATGGTCGTCATACAGATCCGTGCATTACAGACCATCCACATCTGGCACCGACTTCGCTACACTGCGCGACCCTTAATGGAGTAGTCACATGAGTTTAAGCACAGAAATCGAAAAACGGCGTACGTTCGGCATCATCTCGCATCCGGATGCCGGTAAAACGACGTTGACGGAAAAGCTGTTGATGTTCGGCGGTGCCATCCAGTTGGCCGGTGCCGTCAAGGCGCGCAAAGCCAGTCGCCATGCCACTTCTGACTGGATGAAAATCGAACAGGAACGCGGCATCTCTGTTGCCTCGTCGGTAATGAAATTTAATTATCGTGATTTTGAAATCAATCTGCTTGATACACCGGGACATCAGGATTTCTCCGAGGATACCTATCGTGTACTGACCGCTGTCGATTCCGCCATGATGGTGATCGATTCAGCCAATGGCGTGGAGCCGCAAACCGAAAAATTGATGGAAGTCTGTCGCATGCGAAACACGCCCATCGTCACCTTCATCAACAAACTCGATCGTGAGGGGCTGGAACCACTCGACCTGCTGGCTGAAATCGAAGAGAAGCTGCAGATCGAATGCACACCAATGTCGTGGCCGATTGGCATGGGCAAGGCATTCAAGGGTGTTTACAACCTGTATAAAAAGGAACTGAACCTGTTCTCGGCCGGTTCCAAAACCAATGACTTCGATACTGTACAAATCAGCGACCTCTCCGACCCGCGTCTGGATGAACTGCTGGGCTCACAGGCCGATGAATTGCGCGATGATATTGAGCTGCTGGAAGGTGCCGCCGACCCTTTCGATCTGGAACATTTTCTGGCCGGTTCTCAAACCCCGGTCTTTTTCGGCTCAGCCATCAATAATTTCGGCGTCAAGGAACTGCTGGATGCTTTTGTGGAACTGTCCCCTGCCCCCGGTCCGCGCAATGCCATGGAACGCACCGTGCACCCGGAAGAAACAGATTTCTCCGGATTCTGTTTCAAAATTCAGGCCAATATGGATCCGATGCACCGCGATCGCATTGCTTTTTTCCGCATTTGTTCCGGCAAATTCAGTAAAGGCATGAGCGTGCGCCATCACCGGCTCGGCAAGGACATCAAAATACCCAATGCAACGATTTTCATGGCTCAGGATCGCAGTCATGTCGAGGAAGCGTATGCCGGCGACATCATCGGCATCCATAATCACGGTACCATCAAAATCGGCGACACATTCACCAGCAAGGAACCGTTGAAATTCACCGGCATTCCGAACTTCGCGCCGGAACTGTTCCGGCGGGTGCGACTGAAAGACCCGATGAAACGCAAGCAGTTACACAAGGGGCTGGTACAACTCTCTGAAGAAGGTGCGGTACAGGTATTCAAAACCCTGCTGGGTGGGGATTATATCCTTGGTGCCGTCGGCGTATTGCAGTTCGATGTTACCGTTGCAAGGCTCAATGCAGAATATAAAGTCGATGCCGATTATGTCTCCACCGATTTTCAGGTCGCCCGCTGGGTCACCTGCGATGATGACAAAAAAATGTCCGAATTCCGTCGTTTGTTCGAATCCGCTCTGGCCGAAGATGCTGACGGGTTCCTCACCTATCTGGCTCCCAGCACCTGGAAACTGAATTACACCGAAGAACAGTGGCCGGATATTACCTTCCATAAGACGCGCGAGCATATCTAACATGCTCCGCTCACGGACGCATTAACACTCACCCGCCGCACATGAATGTGGGGATGGGGTACTGATTAGTAGCTGATAGATTGATTCGGGCCATCCGTGGCCCTCAAGCTTTTATAGTAATAATCTTTCCGCCGCCCACTAAATGCGCGAAACACGTCTGACCCCTCGCCTTTTCTGAT
>JAUZQH010000121.1 GCA_030951065.1 Mariprofundus sp.
CTATAGTTGGTTATTGCGTGTATATCAATCTTATTGAGTAAATAGAATCTCATCCGCAAATGTTCCATGACGCATTTTATCAACAATGTTATGGTTCGAAGCGAATTTCATATTGAGGTGTTGATCCATGTCAGGACATAATAAATGGTCCAGTATCAAGCATAAGAAAGCGGCAACCGATGCCAAGCGGGGCAAGATTTTTACGCGCTATATCCGTGAAATCACCATTGCCGCCCGTGCCGGTGGTGATGATCCTGATGCCAACCCGCGCCTGCGTGCAGCCATTACTGCAGCCAAGGGTGTCAATATGCCCAAGGATAATATTGAACGCGCCATCAGTCGTGGTGTGGGCGGCGGTGAAGGTGCCAATATCGATGAAATCCGCTATGAGGGTTATGGTCAGGGCGGCGTTGCCATCATCGTTGACTGCATGAGCGACAACCGCAACAGAACCGTGTCCGATGTGCGGTCCGCGTTTAACAAAGGCGGCGGCAATATGGGTGAATCCGGTTGCGTAAGCTGGATGTTTCATCAGAAAGGCCAGTTTATCTTCGATCGCGAACAGGTTGATGAAGAGCAGCTGATGGATATTGCCCTGGAAGCCGGAGCGGAAGATGTGGTTGATGATGCCGAAGCCGGTTGCATTGAAGTGACTTGTGGCATTGCTGAATTCGTTGATGTGCAGAAAGCTATCGAGGCGGCAGGACTGGAGCCTCAAGTCGCCGAAATCACCTGGATACCGGAAAACACCATCGAAGTGGAAGGTGAAACCGCCGAGAAACTGCTGGCGCTGATTGAACGACTGGAAGATCTGGATGATGTGCAGAATGTGTATGCCAACTACGATATTTCCGATGCAGAAATGGAACGGATTCAAGGTTAAAAGCAACAATCAAAATCTTGAACCGCAAAGTACGCAGAGTTTCGCAGAGTAAAGGTAAAATCAGAAAAATTGAAAAAATAACACTTGGCACGTTTCTGAAGAATCTCTGCGTTGTATGACCTTATATTTGTAAACTTATGGTCCTGCTTTGCGAAACTTTGCGATGAGTGTCTGTACTGTTGGGCTAAAAAACATAACCAAAGGCGGCGAAGGCAAATAGATGCGAATACTCGGCGTAGACCCCGGCTCACAGAAGACCGGCGTGGGTATTATTGATGTGCAGGGCAATCGCCTGATCCATGTGCACCATGCCATGATTCGTACCGGCAAGGGTGATTTCGATGAACGGCTGCATATTCTCTTTGCCGGCCTGTCGGAGATTATTACCGCATTCAAACCGGAAACCGCAGCCATCGAAGATGTGTTCGTTTCCAAAAATGTCGGCTCTGCCCTGAAACTCGGACAGGCGCGCGGTGCATTGATTGCCGCCTGCGGTGCTCACAATCTGAGAGTCGCCCCCTACTCTCCGACCAAAGTGAAACAATCTGTTGTCGGTTTCGGACGCGCCGACAAGGATCAGATCGGCCACATGATACGTATACTGTTGCATCCGCCCGAACCGATGCCGGAAGATGCAGCTGATGCGCTTGCCGTAGCCATCTGCCATGCGCATCATAGCCCCATGCAGACATTGGCTCAAAATACTCGTAACAGGGGAAATAAAATATGATCGGTTGGTTATCGGGTACCATCAGGGATATTGATCCGGCCGGTATCGTGTTACTGGAAACCGGCGGTGTCGGCTATGAAATCAGCATGAGCCTGCAAACCCTGTGCAAAATGAAGCAGGGAGAACGCGCCGAACTATCCATTCATACCCATGTGCGCGAAGATCAAATCACCCTGTTCGGATTTGCCAGCGGTGCAGAGCGCAGCATGTTCCGCAAGCTGACCACCGTGTCCGGTATCGGGGCGCGCATGGCGCTGAATTTGATGTCCGGCATGGCAACCGATGAATTTATCACAGCCATTGAAAATGCCGATGATCTGGCCATTGCCCGCACCCCCGGCATCGGCAAAAAAACCGCCCAGCGCCTGATTCTGGAGCTACAGGGGAAACTGGGTGGCGTATCCACAGGCAGCGCTCCCGCAGCGTCCAATCACCATGCCGAGGTGCGCTCTGCCCTGATCAACCTGGGTTACAAACCGGCCCAGCTGGATGCTGCACTGAAACAGGTGGAGCCGGCTGATTTTGAAACCATGTTCCGCGCCGCATTGAAGGCTCTGGGTTGATGGAAGGCCATCACGATATGGCTTCGGATTCTGCTGTGGATTCGGAACGACTGATTGATGGCGTCTCCACCGTGGCCGATAACTGGGATGTCGCCCTGCGCCCCAGAAGTCTGGATGAATATATCGGACAGGAAAAAATCAGAGCCAATTTGAAGGTTTATATCCAGGCAGCCAAAGCCCGCAACGAGTCGCTGGATCATGTGCTGCTGTATGGCCCGCCCGGGCTCGGCAAAACCACCCTGGCCAATATTATTGCCCTGGAGATGGGCGTGAATATTCGCAGCACCTCCGGACCGGTGATTGAACGCCCCGGCGATCTGGCCGCCATGCTGACCAATATCGAGGAAGGCGATGTTCTGTTTATCGACGAAATCCATCGCCTGAGCCCGCAGGTGGAAGAAATTCTGTATCCGGCCATGGAGGATTTCCAGCTGGATATTGTCATTGGCCAGGGGCCGGCGGCCCGCTCGATCAAGATGGATATCCCCCGCTTTACCCTGATCGGTGCGTCCACGCGTGCAGGTTTACTAACCACTCCGCTGCGTGACCGTTTCGGTGTCATTGAACGTCTGGAATTTTATTCGCATTCGGAACTGGCCACGATTGTC
>JAUZQH010000122.1 GCA_030951065.1 Mariprofundus sp.
CAGCCACTGATCAAGATGCGAATAATATGCCGCAAACATCGCGGAAGCTGCTGCAAACATCATCCATTGCAAACGGGATAGTCCCTCCACATCACGCGTTTTCCAGGTGATGCGGAGCTGATCCAGAAAGCCCAGTGTAAATGCCAAAGCAGCACTCGATCCCATCATTTGCCATGCATCAATATTCAAGTCATACCTCTTTTCATCATCGGGTTACGCAACAGGGTTAGGGAAGCGCTGAGGTGTCAGTGCTTCCGTGCAGCCCACGGACGGGCTGCCAAATCAAACACGCAAGTGCTTGATTTGTAAGCAAATACAAAATCGCATTTTTGCATTTGCGGACTGATTACAGGCATCCTGCCTGTAATCAGCACCTCCCTAGCTTACTGCCGTCAATCACGGCAGTAAGCGATATTCATGAACCAGCCGGGTTAACTGATCTGTTTGGGAACAGGCAGGGAAAGCCCGGTGGAATTACGCATCAACAACTGTTTAATCGCACCGCTGTTGCCCATCAGGCGCATGCCCATGTCACGTATTTCCTTCAGGCCGGGGAACGTATGGGTGAAAATTTGATGGAAGCCTTCCATTGAACCCATGATCGACAGTACATCGGGCAAACGCTGTTTCATATAACGATCCAGCACGGATAACTCACCCCAGTCTTCATCAAAGCGTTTGGCATCGGCAATCTCCTGCGCCAGCACCATAGCGTCGCGTAATCCCAGATTCACCCCCAGACCGGCCAGCGGATGAATACAATGCGCGGCATCGCCAACCAGCGCCACGCGTTCACGCACGAAATGTTTGGCCAACTGACCTTTCAGCGGAAAGGCAGCACGATCTCCCGCTGCATTGATACGCCCCAGTATGGGACCAAAGGTAAGATTCAGAGCATCCAGGAAAGCATCGTCATCCATGCCCATCAAACGCTCCGCCTCGCTGTTCTCTGCACTCCAGACGATCGAACAGAGATCATCGGTCATCGGCAGCATAGCCAGTGGACCGGTCGGCAGAAAACGCTGGAATGCGTTTCCGCGATGCGGATATTCCGGTCGCACCGTCGCCACGATGCCCTTCTGTTTGTAATCGCGTTGCCAGCAATCAATCCCTGCCTGTCCGCGCAGCCATGAACGGCCGCCATCGGCTCCGACAATCAGCGGCGTGTGCAACACGCGTCCATCAGCCAGTTTCACGCTGACCTGGTCCTGCTGCCATTCAACACTGGAGATTTCGGCCGGGCAGCAGAACTCAACATCATCACTTTCCAGCATGGCCTTGTGCATCGCCCGTTGCGTACAGGAATTCTCGATCAGAAAACCCAGTGCATCCTCACCGATCTCGGCAGCATCAAAGCGGATACCGCCGGCTTCCTGATTGTCCCATATACGCATCTGGCGCATCGGACTGGCATCGTCTTGCAGATATTTCCACACACCCAGCCCTTCAAGGATACGCACATTACCGCGTACAATGGCCGACACCCGGCAATCTCTGCCCAGCGATTTTCGCACCTGCGGCTCATTCCGTTCGATCACCACAATCCGCAAACCGGTGTTTCTCAGCGCACATGCCAGCGCCAGCCCCACCATCCCGCCGCCAACAATCACCACATCCGCATAATCAGAATGACCCGTCATGCCGTCACCTCCCGGTTATTGGTTGTGCCCGTGCGGGAACGCATCTGCCCGACGCCTGATGCCTGTTGCAGCAATAATCCGGACAGGGATCGGGCACGCGGTAATTTTTCCAGCCCCATGCCGCGTAACCATTTCACACCCGGAACGCTGCTGCCGAAGACATGCACCATTGATTCGGTAAACCCGGCCACAGCCATCACATCGGCCCGGCGCTTTTCGGCATACCCCTGCATGAGAATCGACTGGCCCGGATCATGATGGGCCAGCTCGGAATCGAGCATCTCCACCAGTGCAACCACATCCCTGAGCCCGAGATTCATACCCTGCCCTGCCACCGGATGTACGGAGTGTGCCGCATTGCCGACCAGAGCAAGACGCGATGCGGAAAAGCTGCTGGCAATCGTGAGTTCGAGTGGAAAACTCGCACGCCGTGAGGTGGAGGTGATCGCACCGATCTGATGCATGGTGATTTCACCGGCAGCTTTCTCAAGCGCAGTGATAAACTGATCATCGTTCATGGCCAAAAGCTGTGTCGCCTCAGCCGGTGTGGCCGCCCAGACAATGGAAAAGCGGCCATCAGCCAACGGTAATAAAGCCAGCGGCCCTGAAGTCCGGAAGCATTCATAAGCGGTATTGCCATGACCGTTCTCACAGGCCACCGATGCCACCAGCCCAAAACGGTTATAATCCCAGCCCAACACACCGATTCCGGCCAAACGACGAATCTGGCTATTGGTACCATCCGCACCGACCAGCAAGGCAGAGGTGACACTGGAAAGCTGATCACCACGCCGAAGCTGAATATTCACCTGCTGTTCCTGCACATCAAAACAGGCCACCGATGCCGGAGAAATTATTTCTACGGATGATTCCTGCAATCGCTGATACATCGGTTCCAGCAACAGTCCCATCTCAACCACATAACCCAGTTCATGCATATCCGGATTTTCATTGGCTGCATCAGCAGCATCCAGATCAACACGCCCGCGATTACCCGGCTCGGTCACCACGATATTGCGA
>JAUZQH010000123.1 GCA_030951065.1 Mariprofundus sp.
GACATTGTTGCAATAAAGAGCTGCACAGCGCGGATTTTCCGGCACCGGACGGGCCGGATACAATAAACAAACGTCCACTCATACGCTCTTTCCAGTCAATGTTTCATATTTCTGCTGTAATACTGCTGTCGACTCAGTCCGCTCGGGATCGACTGGAATACAGTCCACCGGACAAACCATCTGACACTGGGGCTCATCAAAGTGGCCTACACATTCAGTGCAACGATCCGGATCAATTTCAAAGATTTCCTCACCTTCGAAAATTGCCATATTCGGGCACTCCGGCTCACACACAGCACAATTGATGCAATCATCTGTAATCATCAACGCCATCATGAACCCCTGACAAACCTGACCACCAGCCAACCCGCAGCCACGGCAACCAGGCCCGCCAGACGAATAGCGCGTGGCGACAGTTCCGGCAATCGCCTGATCATATCAATCATCTGCTGCGGAAAGAGCGCATACATCGCTCCTTCCAGCACCATCACCAGCCCGAATGCCACCAGCAAATCATCCATGACGAAATCTTCTTTTCGTCACAACAACCCGGTTTACCGCCTGGATTGCTCGAAGAAGTTAAAGAATTCGGAGTTCGGAGAAATCACCAGTTTGGTGTCGGCGTCAATTGATTTGCGATACGCTTCCAGCGAACGCGTGAAAGCATAAAACTTGGGGTCCTTGTTATATGCTTTGGCGTAAATCACTGTGGTCTTGGCATCGGCTTTACCACGAACAATTTCAGACTTTTTATAGGCTTCTGCTAACAGAGTCTTCTGAGTCTTTTCAGCTGTGGCACGAATTTCCTTGGCCGCCTCTTCACCCTCGGAACGATACTCCTTGGCGATACGGTTACGTTCCGCCTTCATACGCTGGAATACAGCTTCCGAGTTTTCCTGCGGCAGGTCGGCACGTTTGATACGCACATCGACAATCGTAATGCCGTAATCCTTCACACCATCGTCGGCACGATCACGGATCGATTTCATCAGCGCCACACGCAGATTGGCATTTTCACCACCGGATACGATTTCATGCAGGGTATGCTGACCCAATACTTCGCGGACCTTACCTCGCACCACATCATCCATGCGGGCAACCACGCCGGTCTGGGTACGTGCCACCTGATACACTTTCAGCGGATCAGTGATACGCCAGCGCGTATAATTATCCACCATGATGGATTTTTGATCCTTGGTAATCACGTCATTGGGTGCCGCATCGCTCTCCACTAAACGCTGATCAAAGGTCGTGACACTCTGCCATGGCAGTTTAAAATGCAGACCGGCCTCTTTGACCACAGCTTTCGGATTACCGAACTGCAATACCAGAGCCTGTTCACGCTGATCCACGACAAACGCGCTCATACTGAATACGGCTGCGATGGCAACCAGAAGAATAGCAATCATTGTCTGTTTCGGGTTCATTTCTTCACCTCAACCTTGTTACCCAGTTTATCGAGCGGCAAATACGGCAATACATGGCCGGCTACTGAACTGTCAATAATCACCTTGTCGGCACGCGCCAGCACTTCCTGCATCGTATCCATGTATAAACGTTTACGCGTCACTTCCGGCGCCATTTTGTAAGCAGCATACACACTCTCAAAGCGGTCCGCCTCACCCTTGGCGCGTTCTACGACCTGCTTGGCATAGGCTTCGGCATCGAGTACCATCTTCTTGGCTTCACCACGTGCATTGGGGATAATATCATTGGCGTAAGCCTGTGCTTCGTTCTTGGCGCGTTCTTTATCTTCACGCGCGGAAGCCACGTCCTTGAATTCCTTGATCACACGCTCAGGCGGCTGTACATCCTGCAGTTTCACCGTACTGATCGAAATACCGGCCTGATAACTATCCAGAATGGACTGGATCAGATCCTGCGTTTCCACTTCCACTTCGGCCTTCTTGGTGGTCAACACGTCATCGATCATGGTGCGGCCTATTACCTCACGAATCGCAGACTCGGCTGCGTCACGCACGGTTTTGGTCGCA
Organism: Mariprofundus sp.; assembly: GCA_030951065.1. Lineage (GTDB taxonomy): Bacteria > Pseudomonadota > Zetaproteobacteria > Mariprofundales > Mariprofundaceae > Mariprofundus. Next base: position 1,995 of record JAUZQH010000123.1, read on the forward strand.
CTGTCGATATTGAACAGGAAGTTTTCCACACTCTTGATCTTATATTGTACGATAAACGATATATCGACGATATTTTCATCCTTGGTCAGCATCAGTGATTCATTGGTGCGCTTGCGGATGATACCGTCACTGAAATGACGGAAACCGATTTCCAGGCGTTGTACACGCGTTACCGGCAGCTTCTCAACCGTATCAATCGGATATGGAATCGCCCAGTTCAAACCAGGCCCTTTGGTCGCAACATGTTTGCCGAAGCGCAGCACCACGGCTTCCTCGTCAGCAGCCACCATATAAAAACCGGATGCACCCCAGAACAGCACGACTGCCGCCATAATGCCGACAATCATATTTTTACTGATTTCCGGCCCGCTACCCGAACCGCCGCTTCCACCGCCGCCGAATATACCGCCAAAACGTTCCTGCAAACGGCGGATTACTTCATCCAGATCAGGGGGGGGCTGATTACCTCCACCCCGGTTACCCCACGGGTTCTGGTTCTGATTGTGATCACTCTGGTTGCTCCAGGGCATACCTGACCTCCATAAAAAAGACAGCGGCGGAGTGTAGCGGCCTGATTCAACGATTGCATCCCCTGTGTTCCCCCGCCCGTTCAAGGGCCATTCCCGAGGCAATACTGATTCATTCAGTGCTTCCACGCAGGCTGTGGAGTCCCTGGCAAACAAGGACCATAAGTGCTTGATTCATAAGGTAAATAAAAACACACCTTTGCCTGAGCAGCGGACTTTTGCCGGGGTGGTAATCAATCAGCATCCTCCCAACACGAAAAAAGTTCAGGTCTTCCGCTGCAGCAAATACCGGTCATGCCCCACCACTGCAGCCGGAATAACCAGTAAATTTAATATCGGGACCATGAGCAACACCATTACAAAACCGGAAAACCCGAGATAAAACCAGTGATTGTCAACAATCATCCTTTTGCGATCCTGATAACTCCATCCGCGACGTGATGCCGTGGTATCAATCAGTTCAAAACTCAGAAAACGGACAGCACCATACGTCCAGATCAACGTAGCCAGCGGCGGAAGCCAGAAAAACAGTAGCGCCACGATACCCCACGGCACCAGCCCAAGCAGCGGACGAATCGAATTCGACAGACTCTGCAACATCAATTGTATCCGGCCTGACTCTTGTAGCGAAACCTCTTCGCCGAATATTGCTTCTGTACGAACAGCCAAATCGTCCAGCCAGGGAGCAGACACGGCAGAACCAAGCATCACGAAGCTCACAATGCCACAGAGCATGGCCAATACAAAAGCCAAAGCACCGGCCAACCACGACAACACCTGCCAGTACCATGTATCACCGGCAGGAATCCACCATGCTGTTATATAGTCAATCAGCCAGAACGTAGCCGAAGCAAGCACAACCATCAGCACCAGCAATAATGCCAGCATTCGCCACAATATCGCCCGCAGCTCCGCACGCCCCAACAATAATCGCACGCCATTCAAGAGTGCCAGCGCACCATGAATCACGTATCGATCTCCAGATCATGCATAATCTGTTCAGCAGCCAGTTTATCATCTTCAGCAACCAGTACACAGGCATCCATCACAGTCGGCAACGGCATTAACGCATTCATGCCTGCATTATTGATATGGAAATCAATCCCTCGGGAAGCCAATGCATCAGCAAGTATCTGTAATAATACCGGGTCGGAAACTCTTGTTAACTCAATCATGCGAAAACCCTATGGTTTTAGATCATGAGCGTCACCCTTGACAGGAAACAACCAGACACGACGATTGCGTCATGCCAAATCATATCGCCGGAGAGACGCCGGTAACCACACCCCCTGTTCCTGTTGAAACGCTTCAAACCGTGCTTTCGGGCATGCTTCCCGCTGATGCCGATGATGGTGATCTGTATCTGGAGTATTCCTGTTCCGAATCGCTGGCGCTGGAAGAAGGTCGCGTCAAACATGTGTCCGCATCGACCCACCAGGGTATGGGAGCACGTGTTATCAAAGGCGAATCAGCCGGCCATGCATTTACAGACAGGCTGGATAGCCAGGCCCTTCTGGAAGCCGGCAAGTCGGCCAGGGCCATTGCAGAAAGTGGACAGAACCATGCCCCGGTCGCTATTCATCAGAGCACGCCCGCACATCAACTCTATCAGGGCATCAATCCGGCCGAATCGGTTGATTTTGCACAACGAAAAACATTACTGGAAGAACTGGATACACTGGCCAGAAGCATTGACCCGCGTGTCAAACAGGTCTTTGCCAATATCTCTTCCTCCTTTTCCGACATTCACATTATTCGCATGGATGGCGCATTTATCCACGATACACGCCCGCTGGTCCGGCTCAATGTATCTGTTGTGGTCGAGCAAAACGGTAAACGTGAAACCGGCTCGGCCGGTGGCGGTGGCCGTTTTTCGCTTGCACGTCTGATTTGCGATGATGAAGCCAAACGACTGGTGCATGAGGCTGTGCGGCTGGCACTGTTGAATCTGGATGCTCGCGATGCACCGGCCGGAAGCATGCCGGTAGTGCTCGGCCCGGGATGGCCGGGTATCCTGTTACATGAAGCCATCGGCCACGGCCTTGAAGGCGACTTCAACCGCAAGGGAACCTCTGTATTTTCGGGTAAAATGGGACAAAAAGTCGCGGCAAAAGGAATTACTGTTGTAGACGACGGTACAATCCCCGAACGCCGTGGCTCATTAAGTGTCGATGACGAAGGTACGACGACCTGTCGAACGGTGCTGATTGAAGACGGCATCTTAACCGGCTACCTGATGGACAAACAAAATGCGCGGTTGATGGGCATGGAGCCAACCGGAAACGGACGCCGGGAATCCTATGCCCACCCGGTACTGCCTCGCATGACCAACACGTTTATGCTGGCT
>JAUZQH010000124.1 GCA_030951065.1 Mariprofundus sp.
ACCCCGCCCAGACTCATGCGCACATATTTACGTTTGGTTGCACGGGCAATTGATTTGGCCAGCGATGTCTTGCCCACACCCGGTGGCCCAACAAAACATAGAATCGGACCTTTCATTTTCCGTACCAGCCTGAGTACCGCCAAATGCTCCAGAATGCGTTCCTTGACCTTCTCAAGGCCATAATGATCTTCATCCAGCACCCGTTCGGCCACACCGATATCCTTGCCGACTCTGGAACGTTTCTTCCACGGAATATCAATCAGCCAATCAAGATAATTACGCACCACCGTTGCCTCCGAACTCATCGGCGGCATCATTTTCAGACGCTTGAACTCGGCATCAGCCTTTTCTCTGGCCTCTTTACTCAACCCCAGTGTCCTGATCTTCTCTTCCAGCTGATTCAGATCGCTTTCCGCATCTTCATCGCCGAGCTCTTTCTGGATGGCTTTCATCTGTTCGGAGAGATAATACTCACGCTGACTCTTCTCCATCTGGCGCTTTACACGGCTGCGGATGCGTTTATCAACCTGCAACAGCTCCATCTCGTCTTCCATATGTGCATATAACCGTTCCAGCCGGCCAATCACACTGGGCATTTCAAGCAGCAACTGCTTATCTTCCACCTTTAGATTCAGGTGTGCAGCAATGGTATCAGCCAGCTTGTCCACCTCATCCACAGCGGAAACCGAAACCATAACCTCCGGCGGCAGCTTTTTGTTCAGTTTGACATAGGATTCAAACTGCTGAATCAGCGAACGAGCCACGGCATCCAGCTCATGTTCATCCTCAGAAATGTCAGGCATCAGTGAATAGCGGCCTCGCAGGTATTCACCATCAGGAATCAACTCGTCAACCAGCAGACGGGCACCACCCTCAACCAGCACCTTGATGGTACCATCCGGCAACTTCAGAAGCTGCAGAATATTACCGAGCGTGCCAATGCTGTATAAATCATCAGCCCCGGGATCATCATTCGAGGCATCCTTCTGGGCCAGCAACAGAATTTTCTTGTCCGAGGCCATCACCTCTTCCAGTGCTTTCACTGATTTGTCTCGCCCGACGAACAGCGGCACAATCATGTGCGGAAATACCACGATGTCGCGCAATGGTAATACGGGAAGCACGCCCTGATTTTCTGCAACTATGTCTTCGGCTTGATCATTTTTCCATTCGGCCACTGAAAACTCCTGTTGATATAACACACAGCAGTCCTTTTTCAGGACTGTGTAAAACTAAAATTGTGGCAGGAAACAGAATCAGGATGCGGCTTCCAGTTGCTGCTTTTCTCCATCACCCTGAAATACCAGTACAGGTTTGCTTCTGCCTTCCACCGCATCCCTGTTGACCACACATTTTTCCACATGGGTCATGGACGGGATATCATACATCACATCCAGCATCACCGATTCCATGATCGCTCTGAGGCCGCGCGCGCCGGTTTTGCGTTCAATCGCTTTCTCGGCAATCGCTTCCAGCGCATCATCGGTAAAAGAGAGCTCCACATCATCATATTCCATCAATGCGGCATACTGTTTAACCAGTGCATTCTTCGGTTCGGTCAGAATACGGAGCAGAGCATCTTTATCCAGATGGCTCAAGGTTGCCACAGCAGGCAAACGGCCGACCAGTTCAGGAATCAGACCGAACTTGATCAGGTCTTCCGGCTCCACCTGACTGAGAATGATGCCGATATCCTTTTCATCATCGCTCACCACTTCCGCCCCGAATCCAATCGAACGCGGCTTACCCTTGGCTTCAATTAACTTCTCGAGCCCTGCAAATGCGCCACCAAGTACAAACAGGATATTGGTGGTATCCACCTGCATGAATTCCTGTTGCGGATGTTTACGTCCACCCTGTGGCGGCACAGCCGCCACGGTGCCCTCAATCAGCTTCAGCAATGCCTGCTGCACCCCCTCACCCGACACATCCCGGGTAATCGAAGGGCCTTCGGCCTTGCGGGAAAGTTTGTCCACCTCATCGATATAGACAATGCCGCGCTGTGCCTTTTCAACATCATAATCAGCCGCCTGCAGCAGTTTGAGAATGATGTTCTCGACATCCTCACCGACATAGCCGGCCTCGGTCAGCGTGGTGGCATCAGCCATCACAAACGGGACATCAAACACACGCGCCAGTGTCTGGGCCAGCAAAGTCTTGCCGCAACCGGTAGGTCCCAGCAGCAGCACATTGGACTTGGAAATTTCCACATCGCTCTTTTCATTGTGGGCAATACGTTTGTAGTGATTATATACGGCTACGGACAACAGGCGTTTGGGCCCTTCCTGGCCAATCACATACTCATCAAGAAATGCCTTGATTTCAGTCGGACGGGGAAGTCCCCCCTCTTTCTTGTCATCCTCTTTCTGCTCGCCGGACAGCTCTTCAACAATAATTTCATTGCATAATTCAATGCATTCATCACAGATAAAAACAGTCGGGCCGGCAATCAGTTTTTTGACATCGTGCTGTGATTTACCACAGAACGAGCAATATAAGGTGTTATCTCCGCTGTTATTCTGTGTCGTCATCTGCACTCCGATTAACCTGATTATCGCCCGCCTCGGCGCGGGAAGTCAGCACATCATCAACCAAACCGTAATCTTTTGCCTCGTCTGCGGTCAAGAAATAATCCCGTTCCACATCATCAGACAACTTCTCCAGCGGCTGACCGGTATGCTCGGCCATCATCTCATTCAAACGTTCTTTCAGCTTCAGAATCTCACGAGCATGGATCTCGATATCGGTGGCCTGCCCCTGAAATCCACCCAGTGGCTGATGAATCATAATACGGGCATTGGGCAATGCATAACGCTTGCCGGCCGCACCCGCCGCCAGCAGGTGAGCTCCCATACTGGCCGCCTGCCCTACACACAGGGTGGATACATCGCAGCGAATATATTGCATGGTATCGTAAATCGCCAGACCAGCCGTCACCAGACCACCGGGACTGTTAATATACAGATAAATATCCTTGTCCGGGCCTTCCGACTCCAGAAACAGCAGTTGGGCAATAATCAGATTGGCAGTATGATCATCGACCGGACCATTAAGGAAAATAATCCGTTCTTTAAGCAAACGGGAAAAAATATCGTAGGAACGCTCTCCCCTCGCCGTGTGTTCTACTACAACCGGAACCAGATTCATATACTCTCCTTTCTCGCTACTAGATGTTACCCGTTAAGGAAGCGCTGATTAACTCAGTGCTTCCGTGCAGGCCACGGATGGCCTGCCAAAACAGGCGCGTAAGTGCCTGTTTTGCAAGCGATGGCAAAACCACGCTTTTGCCTGAGCGGACTTATTTTTGTCAGGATGACAATAAATCAGCACCTCCTTAAAGGGACAGGTTTACCATGAAGCCGGTCTGGCGAATACGTTCTGCAGTGATCTGCATCCATACTTCATCCAGCGCACTCAGATGCATGGCTTCTTCCTGTAATGAGGGTCGT
>JAUZQH010000125.1 GCA_030951065.1 Mariprofundus sp.
GTAACAGCAACGGACAGGGTGAAAATTTATCCTCGTCACAAGGGCACAGTTCCGCAGATTATTCAAATCGATGGTTTGATTTCGAAGGATTGGCCGGTCCAGATGCGGATTGTCCAGTTTGATCAGCCGGGTGAACCGACAACTGAAGCCGGAATGCCCTGACGCGCCAACTCGTCAGCACGTTCGTTCTCTTCATGGCCGGCATGGCCCTTCACCCACTTCCAGGTCACATCATGTTTGGCAGCCAGTTTGTCCAGTGTTTGCCAGCGTTCAAGGTTTGATACCGGTTTTTTACCGGCGGTTTTCCAGCCTTTCTTTTTCCAGTTGTGAATCCATTCATTCATGCCCTGCACAACATATTTGGAATCGGAGTAAATGGTGATGCGGCAAGGCCGGTTGAGTGCCTTTAATGCCTCAACCGCAGCCTGCAATTCCATCTGCTGATTGGTGGTGTGGGTTTCACCGCCGCATAACTCCTTTTCATGTCCGCCCATACGCAGCAATACGCCCCAGCCACCGGGGCCGGGGTTGCCCGAACAGGCTCCATCTGTAAATGCTTCCACTACTGGTTTATTCGACACAGTTTTGTCCTTTGATGTTTATTTGCTGCAGAGCACGCGAGATTTTGCAAAGGAAGAACAGTCAGGAAGCTAAAGACCTGCATCATATATCCGATTTTTCTTTGCGTTCCTTGCGACTCAAGGTTTCAATTCAGTTCTGGTTTGATTCGATATGCAGGGTGCGGGTCGGGAAGGCGAATTCCAGTCCGAGCGATTCAAGCAGCTCCATGATTTGCAAATTCACTTCCTGACGTACCTGGAGATATTCTTCCCATACCTTGCTACTGGAAAAATAGTAGAGGAATATCGAGAGAGAGGAATCTTCAAACTCATCAAACTTCACCAGCTTGTAACTCTGATCGACACCGGGATGGTCGCACAGGATCTTTTCAATGCCGGCAAGCGCCGCTTTCATCTGTTCCGGTGTGGTGTCGTAGGTCAGGCCGATGCGCATTTTGATGCGACGTTCTGACCGGCCGTCGATATTGTCGATCACCATATTGGCCAGCGTCGAATTGGGTACATTCACCAGTGTGCGGGAAAAAGTACGGATGCGTGTGGAGCGAAATCCGACCTCTTCAACCACACCTTCAAATTCGGATGTCTTGATCCAGTCGCCAACCATGAACGGCCGGTCAACCAGGATCATGATGGACCCGAAAATATTGGAAATGGTGTCTTTGGCGGCCATGGCGACGGCTATACCACCGATACCAAGTGATGCAATCAGGCCGGAAATCGAGTAGCCCATGTTTTGTGCTACGACCAGAACAGCGGTCAGGACAAGAAAAACCTTCAGCGTTTTTGCAACAAATGGAACCAGTTGGTCGTCCAGTGTCGAATCGGTTTGTTTGGCACGTGCCGTGAAGTAAACGGCCAGCCCTTCTATTGATCGCCATAAGAACCAAACGCCGATGACAATGGAAATAATTCGACCGATATTGTCGGCCAGACCAATAATTGGAAACGAGTCGGCAGGCGGGTTGAGTAAATGTACGGAGATGATCAGACCGACAACGAAGATGAGCATGCCGGCGGGTCGCTCGGCGGCTTCGAGCAATACATTATCCAGCTGTGTCTCGGTTCGTGAGGTGATTTTCTGGGCTATGATGTGGAACAGACGCACAATATAACGCTGGGCTACGACCGTGATGAACAGTGCGGTGGCCGCCAGTAACCAGTGTGCCAGTGTGATATCCAGCAATGTAACCCCGGTCATTTGTGTCCACAGGTTATCCATCCACGCCTCCTGCCTTCATGAGTATGCGGGATTGTAGCTGTTGTGCGGAACAGCGCCAGTTTCTTCCATTGCTCCGGTCATTGACGCTGGTTGCATGCCTTTCTATGCTCGTCTGTGTGGTTAGGGGACAAAATCAAGCGCTTACGCGCATTATTTTGGCAGGCCGTCCATGGCCTGCGTGGATACTCTGAATTTTTCAGAGCATCCTTAGGTATAGAGCATTGATTTGGGGGAACTGATAATATGGCTGATGCGGCATTGCAGAATTTGATTGAAGACCACGATGCGCTGAGCAGACTGATCGGCAAGCGTGTTCGTTATCTGAATGAGGAATATGAAGTTACCGACCTGCTGCCGGATGAAGGGCTGATGATTCTTTCCGCCGATGATGGTTCGGATGTTCAGGATGATAGCTATGGCCGCCCGCACCGGCTTGTCCCGAAACGTCAGAACTTGAAATTTCGTGATGCCGAAGGCTGTCCGAGTAGTATCTGGGATGAACTGGCTTTCCTGGATGGCCCACTGCTTCGTTAACTGAAAATCTTTTTATCGCAGAGTTACACAGAGTAAAAACAAAAATATCTATCAATAGAATCATCAGTGCATGTAGCTGATCGCACATTCGGTAAACGGCACCGGAATCAGCCATATTTATTGTGCCTTTGACCTTCCTCTGTGTAACTCTGCGTACTCTGCGGTGAACCGGTTTTGACTGTCGATTTGCAGCGAAGGAATGCTCCATGAGTGTGTTTCAACAATTGTTTACCCGCAAGATGCTGATTTGCATCTTTACCGGATTCGCATCCGGCTTGCCGCTTTATCTGCTGCTCAATCTGTTGCCGGCATGGCTTCGGAGCGAGCAGGTTGATTTGACCACGATTGGCCTGTTTGCCCTGATTCAGTTCCCTTATACCTGGAAATTTATGTGGTCGCCGTTGCTCGATCGTTATGTGATACCGTGGCTGGGGCGCAGGCGCGGTTGGATGTTGCTGACGCAGGCCGGGCTGTTGATCGTGATTGCCTCGATGGGAGCGTTCTCGCCGCAGACAGAACTGAATATGATCGTGCTGTTTGCGACGGTGCTGGCGCTGTTATCCGCGACTCAGGATATTGCGCTGGATGCCTATCGGCGTGAACTGTTATCCGATCTTGAACTGGGGCTGGGGAATTCGGTGCATGTGAACGCTTATCGGGTGGCCGGCCTGGTGCCGGGATCGTTATCCCTGATTCTGGCCGATCATCTGGCCTGGAGTACGGTGTTCATCATCACGGCGCTGTTCATGCTACCGGGTATGGTGATGACGCTGCTGGTGTCCGAGCCGCATCGGGCCGATCCTCCCAGAACTCTGAAGGAAGCTGTCGTTGAGCCCTTTCACGAATTTATAGGCAGGGAGGGCGTGCAGGGCGCATTGATGGTATTAGCCTTTATCTTCTTTTATAAACTGGGCGACAGCATGTGTACGGCGCTTGCAACACCTTTTTATCTGGATATGGGTTATTCAAAAACGCAGATCGGTCTGATTGCCAAGAATGCCGGCTTGTGGCCGGCTGTCATCGGCGGCCTGCTGGGCGGCTTGTGGATGGTGAAAATCGGTATCAATCGCGCTTTATGGTTGTTCGGGGTGGTGCAACTGGGTTCAATTTTCGGTTTTGCCTGGCTGGCTTCACTGGGGCTTCAGGGGGATATTGCTATTGCCGAGTTAACCCGGCTGGCTATGGTGATCGGTCTGGAGGCATTCGGTGTCGGTGTTGGAACCGTTGCATTTGTGGCTTATATTGCCCGTGCCACGCACCCGGCTTATACCGCGACCCAGTTTGCATTATTTACCAGTCTGGCGGCAGTGCCTCGCACTTTTGTCAACGCAGGTACAGGCTGGCTGGTAGAAGTATTTGGGTGGACATATTTTTTCCTGCTCTGTGCTGCGCTGGCTGTACCGGGTATGCTGCTGCTGTTCAAGGTGGCGCCATGGCATGGTGAACACAAACCTTGTGAATGACAGGAAGGGGGCATGATGAACCTGTTGATGAAGGGAATGCTGGCAGTTTGCGCCCTGATGCTGGTGGCCTGTCCATCCAAACGGATTGAGGCGCCCGCAGGGAATGGAAAATCCGGCTACAGCCAAAGCCAGTGGAATGCCTTACCCGACTGGCAGTCGGTATCGTTGAGTCCATCCTTACAGGCGCTGCGGGCAGAATGCGTATCGCTACAGAAAAAAGAGCAGTGGCAGCAAATTTGTGCGGAGGCGAGCCTGCTCGATACCGACAATCAAGCGGGATTGCGCAGTTTTTTCGAGCGTCATTTTACGCCATGGCAGTTGCGCAATGCTGATGGAACGGATCAGGGACTGATTACCGGTTATTATGAGCCGTTGCTCTATGGCAGCCGTGAGAAAACCGAACGTTACCGATTCCCGGTGTATGGAGAACCCGATGACTTGCTGGTGATTGATCTGGGCAAACTCTACCCCCAACTCAAGGGCATGCGTTTGCGGGGCCGTGTCGAGGGCAAGCGAGTGGTACCTTATTATGATCGTGCCGACATTGATAGCAAACATGCGCCGGCAGGCAAGGAAATTCTTTGGGTGGACGATGAAATCAGCCTGTTCTTTTTACAGGTGCAGGGTTCCGGGCGTATCCAGCTGCCGGATGGTTCGATTGTGAAACTCGGCTACGCCAATCAGAACGGGCATCCCTATGCATCAATCGGAAAAAAACTGGTGGCCATGGGTGAGCTGACACTGGCCCAGGCCTCACTACAGAGTATCCGGCAGTGGGGGATTGATCATCCTGACCGTTTGAAAGAACTGCTGTATAGTAACCCCAGTTATGTGTTTTTCCGTGAGATGCCGGATTCTCAAACGTCGGCTGTCGGCGCGATGGGCATTCCTCTGACTCCCGGTTACAGCATGGCCGTGGACAGGCGTACTATTCCGCTCGGTATGCCTGTTTTTCTGGCCACGACCTGGCCGAACACGGACAAGCCACTGAACCGGTTGATGCTGGCTCAGGATACCGGCGGTGCCATCAAGGGCACGATTCGTGGTGATTTCTTCTGGGGTTTCGGTGAAGAGGCCGGTAAACAAGCCGGCAGTATGAAACAAAAAGGGCGCATGTGGGTGCTTTTCCCTAACGGCATGCGGCCTTCGATTGCAAAGGCTGTTCGTTGAATGGTTGCCCTGGCCTGGAATGCTTTTGGGCAAAGGTTGTTTCTTGGGCTATCTGATGTTCTGTGTTAGAACTGACGCATGAAATCATTTTCCCAATGGCGACCGCACCCGTGGCACGGGCTGGATGTCGGAGCCGAACCGCCCCGGCGGGTACATGCCTATATCGAAATCAGCCCGTTTGATACGGTGAAGTTTGAAGTGGACAAGAAATCCGGTTATTTGCGCGTTGATCGATCGGTGCGCTCATCGTCACAGCATCCGGCCCTGTACGGTTTTATTCCGCGTACGCTGTGCGCAGGCCGTGTCGGTGCACTCATGGCTGACGCCAAACGCGGCGATGGCGATCCGCTGGATATCTGTGTGATTTCCGAGCGCCCGATTTCACGCATTGAAATCCTCGCCAATGCCCGTGTCGTGGGTGGTTTGCCGATGAATGACCACGATGAAGCGGATGACAAGATTATTGCCGTCATTGAGGATGATCCGCTGTGGTCGAATATCAATGATATTTCAGAACTGCCACCGGCCCTTGTTGATCGCTTGCTGCACTATTTTCTCAGTTACAAACTGGCTCCGGGTCATCCACAGAAGGTATCTATCGGCGAGCCGTACGGTTTTGAGCATGCTACGAAAGTCATTGAAGCTGCCATGGCCGATTACCTCGAAGAGTTCGGTGCCAACCCGGAAAGGCGCAGGATTGCTGATTGAGGTGTTGAAATCATGCGGGTAAGTGCTTGGTAGTCTGTCAAATTAGTGTGAACAGGCCCTTGTTGTTAGAAATCATCGCGTTGTTTGTTTCATGTTAATGAATGGATTATCTGCTTGAATGAAGGCCTTGACCAAACGCTTTCTGAAAAAGGCAATCCGTTTTTTGTTCTGCTACCAGCCCGGGCTATAGCTTTCGTGCGTACTGCAATGAAAATTACCTGATCTTTTTTTGTTTCAACGGTTCTGCACTTCCTGTAGTTCATCTGCAATCATGGCGATGGCGGTTTCAAGTCGTTCCAGCCATCTGATCGGTGGCGTGAAATGTTGCGTATGCAGTGCGTTAAAACAGGCGCGGCGTTGCTGCTCCGCTGATTCGATGAGTGTTTCAATCCCTTCGAATTGTGATGCAGCCCGTTGCAGGGTGGTCGTGAATACAAACAGATCGTGGCATGCGCCAAGCTGATCCTGCAATCGTTTAAGATCATGCAGACATGCCTTGCAAAGGCTGTTGCCGGTTTTGAATGGTTCGATCAGATAACGAATTTGTTTGATGCTGATGCGGCATTTATGCAGTTTCCTGTGGGATTCTTGAGATTCCCCGGTATCGATAACCTGGTTGATCTGATCTGACAGCTTGGATAGCCGGAGTTTCAGAACGGGTTGCACGTGATGGATGAATGCAGCACGGGCATTGCTCTGGTCGCCTGGTTTGATCGCGTCATGTATCCTGTTTTTGATGGCAGGCCACTGTGTGTTGATGTGTCCGATTGAATCGAGCTTGTCCTGCTCAAGCTGATGGTGGATGCTGTTCATGAAATGAGGGGCCGGGTTCAAACTGCTGCGCATGCTTTGATGATACAGCCACCGGTCGAACACTTCCATATCCCGACAGCGATTGGTCGCCGCGGCCAGACTGGATACGTCTTCAATCACCCTGTTATCGATATTGAGCTTGCTGCCGAATGCTTTCAGCCAGCTGCGCAGGCATCTCAATGCAACGCGAAAATCGTGCAGGGCATCTTCGTTGCTGCCAAAGTGTCTGGCGGCTAAATCTGCCATGCAGGTGAATTCGGTCAGCTGTATGGCTAGGAATGCAGCGCCGTCAGTGTCCGGGTTTTGCGGGTGACGATATTTGTCGTTCATCAGGGATGCTATTTTAACATGAAACAAACAACGCGGCTTGCATGGAATTTTTCCACGCCATGCTAGTGTTTATTGTACGGGTGGAACGATTCCATGCGCCTTACCCCGCCTTGTTTGAGCAGTCTCTTGCTGAGCGCCTGAGTGTTATTGACCGAGCATGGCTTTCTTCAAATCCGAGTCAGCCGGTTTTTTGCCCAGCCAGACAGCCAGCAGTGCCTGCTGGAAATCCGAACCTTCAATCACACCCTTTTCACTACCATTAAAGCTGACATGGGTGCTGCCGTCACTGAGCAGGTCGAACACGATGGAATCGCCACGATGTGCTGTGACGAACAATGCATTGAAGCGGTCAAGCCGTGCTTTCAGGCTTTTCATGCGTTTGCTGCTCTGGTTCTTTTTGAAGCCTTCTTCCCACCCGTCGGTGAGTTTCTCTTTATCTACTTCGCCATACAGAATGTTCATGGTCACGCGCTTGTTGCCGGTATCGGCCAGAATCGCTTTGGCGCTGGAGCCAGGGTGTTCCAGATACAGGCCGCCCACGTAAATATCGAAAAAGAATTTGGTGCGTATGCCCGCGCCGTTGAGATACAGGCTCTTGCCCTGCAGTTGAATCGTATCGGGCAGTGTGACGCCTTCAATTTCAACCGCCTGAGACAACGCCGGCAGCATGAGCAGGGCGGTGAGGAATAATAATCGAACAGATTTCATGCGAGCCTCCGGGATTGCATCATACTCCGATTAAAAACCAAAAATGAGCGAACCGCAAGCTTATTTATCCGGCAGCCAGTTGAACGGCGCAGCCGTTTGTTTGAGCTCACTTTTTCGGTCAGCACGCCAGATCAGCCATGCCTGCGGTTGCGATGCAGGGCTGCGGTTCGTTAAATTATTGTTCAAATCAATATGCAGTTGAAAGGAAGCGTGGACACCGGGCGCGCCGCCGCCAAAGGCCAGGTCGCCGAAATCAATAGCGTTCTTGTCCTGCTTGAGCAGCACAGGAAAGCGGGCGAACCATGCATAAAAAGCCGTGCCCGGCAGTTGTACCATATCCGTAACCGTGTGCATGGCAGGCAACTCCTGCCAGACGATTTGATTGGCGTCTCCGATTGTTGTGGAGAGCAGGGTGGTGATGAAAGTCTCATCAAACAGCGGGCGAAGGCCCGGGAAATCCGGCTTCAGGTTGACAGCGGCACGGGCATAGTGATCAGGGTATTCGGCAATCAACTGCCAGTTGAAGGGAGAAAAAGCCAGCGGCAGGGCATGGTATGAACCGGCATCGGGGTGCGCTTTTTTTATCAGTGCAATGGCCTGTTGCTGATTGCTGTATGCCAGTGACAGATAGGCGATGGCCAGGATAAAGCTCACCATGCCCAAACGACGGGCCTGTTGCTTCCAGATCAGACTTGCCAGCAGCGGAATCAATAAACAGGCTGAAAACAGCGGATCAATAATAAAGAGCAAATCAACACTGAAGCGTTGATCGGAGAGCGGTGCAAACAGCATGGTGCCATAGGCGGTGATGACATCGAGCGATATATGTAATAGCAGTGCCAGCCCGATGAGTTTGGGCATGGCCGGATTCTGTTTGACCTGTCCGGATGACAGGCTGAAAATCAGCCAGCCCCATAACGGCAGCATGAGCAGCGAATGGGTGAGGCCACGGTGATGTTGAAGATAGACCGGGTCGGAAATCAGACGCAACACGATATCGCTGTCCGGTGCCATGGCGAGCAGGATAATCAGGACAAGCTGTCTGGCCGGTAATTTTTCTTTCGGGAAAGCGCGGGCCAGCGCAGCGCCCGATATGGCGTGGGTTAGCGGATCCACGTTGGGATGTCGCGTAACAATGTCTGCCAGTTCGCCCCCGGGGTGATCTGGCCGCCGCAGACATCCCGTTTGGCGCCGGTGACGGCTGCCAGCGTATTGGGCTCACCCAGCAGGGTTTGTCTGGCCAGCAGGGCGAAACAGACGGCCTCCACTGCTTGCGGCGGTATGCTTGCGGCGGCGGTGGTTTCCACGCTGGCCGGAGACAGTTGTTGTTGCAGCAGCTTCATCAGGTGTCGGTTGCGAACGCCGCCGCCGCAGCACAGCCAGCGGTCTGGTTTGTCCGGCAGAAAACGGATGCTTTGTGCAATACTGGTGGCCGTAAACCGGCAGGCTGTCGCCAGACGGTCTGCATTGGAGATATCCGGCCAGTTCAGCATCTGATTGACCACATCCTCGCCGAACTGCTCGCGCCCGGTCGATTTGGGTGGAGTCTGCTGCAAAAACGGGTGTTGCAGCAGTGTGTCCAGCAGGGCGTCGTTGACGCAGCCGCTGGCAGCCATCTGACCGTTTTCATCAAAGCTGCGTTCGCCGTGGCTGATTGCCAGCATCAGAGCATCCATCATCATATTACCGGGGCCGGTATCGAAGCCGGTTATCTGGCCATCCGCGCCCAACCAGGTGATATTGGCAATGCCGCCGATATTGAGAATGACTGTATTGTGTTCAGGGTCGAAAAACAGTTGCCGGTGTGCAAACGGCACCAGCGGAGCACCTTCGCCGCCGGCAGCCAAATCACGGCTGCGGAAATTCGAAATGGTGGTGATGCCGGTACGCTCGGCCATGGTTGCGGCGCAACCGATTTGCATTGAAAACGGATATTGCGTTGCCGGACGGTGGCGAATGGTTTGGCCGTGGTTGCCAATAGCTGCAATGTCGGTGGTTTGCAGCCCCGCCTCCTTGATCGCGGACAGCGCAGCATCGGCACAGGCATCGCCCAGCGCTTTGTCCAGCCCGCCCATATTATCAATCTCCCCAAAACCAGGCGCAGTCAGTCGTAATATCGCTATGCGCAATTTTGCAGGCATAGCGTATTCCGAAAAATGCAACAGTTCCGCTTGTTCGGAAAAGCGAACAATGGCGACATCAATGCCATCGGCGGAGGTGCCGGACATGATGCCGATGATTACGGGGGGGATCATCGGGCCTTCAACGCCTGTTGCATGCTCTGGCCAATCAGTAAACGATCAAAGGGATCGCGATGCTGCCATGGTAATGATGCCACAGCCAGGATGTGAGCTGATTCTATGGCTTCAAGCTGCGCCATAACCCCGCATCGCGTCTCATGATTATCGACAGCGATGCGGGGCTGCATGGGGCTTAACGCGCACGGGTTTTTTCCACCCCGAGGTATGAAACATTACCACGGCGTAGAAAAGTTATGCAAACGCGCCGCGTGTTGACAATACAATGGGCTTAAAATGCCTGCGGTGCGGACGGTTCGGCTGCCGGCGCTGCATCAGCTGGCGGCGTAGTTGGTGTAGCTTGATCTTTGGCAGCTGTTTTTGCCGTTGTTGTTTCCGTTGTAGCTGGCGTCTGATCTGCTGCGCTACTGTCCGGAGCGGTTGTCGCAGGCTCCGCAGCGGTGGGCTGTTCCGGAGCTGCTGCCGGTGCGGTTGGCGTGGATTCTGGCGTTGCAGCTTCAGACTGCATAGCTTCAGGTTGCGCGATTTCAGCAGGTGCGCTTGCCTCAGACGCGGATTCCGGTTTGGAGGCTGGCTCGGCGAGCGGTTCAGCTGCCTGTTTTGGCGTATCCAGCTGATCACCGACCGACGTCAGAGTTTGCAGCATTTGTTCTACTTCGGTGATGGTAGCTCTGGTTTCTTTTCCTGCCAGGGTTCCTATCTCCTGGATGCTTTGCAGTGCTTTTTTCAGCTTGGTCTGGATCAGGTTTTCCCGATTGATTTCCATTTCGTGGTTGAGGCTGGCAATCTGGTCATTCACACCGCTGATTTGGCTATTCAGGTCATTGATACGCTTGTCGATGGCAGATGTATCGGCATTGGAGAACGCTGTGAATGCAGCATAAGCAGCCAGCAGCAGGGCAATAATCGATATGGTGAGCGATGTATGCGGTTTGCAGCAGCTGCCGCCTTTACAGCATGTTTTGTCGCTGACGGATGCTGTTTCGGCAGTTTCTTTTGTAGTATCCACTGTTGGTTCCTTGGTGTTTTCAGACATGGTGTCTCCTTGGATCAATATTATTATGTCGGCCATGATCAGGCATGATGACGCTTATTATGGCACGAAACATATGGGGATGCATCATCTAATCCGTGATATGAATCGCTGCGGTAGCGATGTGACAGATGTGATGCCATGATTCGCGCCAGATACTCTGGGGGACTCAGGGTATGCTTGAATATCGGGGTGAATATGAACATTCAGGAACAGATGGCACTGCTGAGCCGTGGTGCGCTGGAAATTTTACCGGCTGGCGGGCTGGAAGCGAAACTGAAAGAGGTTGAAAAAGAGGGGCGCCCGTTGCGGGTGAAGGCGGGTTTTGATCCGACTGCGCCTGATCTGCATCTGGGGCATACTGTATTGCTGGAAAAGCTGCGGCAGTTTCAGCACTGCGGGCATCAGGTGGTATTTCTGATCGGTGACTTTACCGGCACCATTGGCGATCCGACCGGCAAGAATGAAACACGGCCACCACTCACCCATGACGAAGTATTGCTCAATGCCGAAACCTATAAAGAACAGGTATTCAAAATTCTGGATCCCCATCAGACAGAAGTGCGCTTTAATTCCGAGTGGCTGGGGCAACTGACCGCTGCCGACCTGATCCGCATAGCCGGCAAGGCCACGGTGGCTCGCATGCTGGAGCGTGATGATTTCGAAAAACGCTATAAGGGCGGGCAATCGATCTCGATTCACGAATTCCTCTATCCGCTGGTGCAGGGCTATGATTCAGTGGCGCTGGATGCGGATGTCGAGTTGGGCGGTAATGACCAGAAGTTCAATTTATTAATGGGGCGGCAGCTGCAGGATGCCTATGGTAAGGCACAGCAGGTGATTTTGACCATGCCATTGCTGGAAGGGCTGGATGGCATCAACAAGATGTCCAAGTCACTGAATAACTATGTCGGTGTGGCAGAATCTGCCAAAGAACAGTTCGGCAAGCTGATGAGTGTGTCCGATGATCTGATGTACAAATACTATGAGCTTCTCACCGACCTGAATCTGGATGAAATCAGGGCGATGCATCCGATGGAGGCCAAGAAACAACTGGCTGCTGTGATTGTTGAGCGTTTTCATGGTCAGGGTGCAGGGCAGCAGGCGCGCGAAGGGTTTGAGTCCCAGTTTGCCAAAAAAGAGATTCCGGATGATGTGCCGGAACTTTCATTACCGGTTGATGGCGGCTCGCTGTGGATTATCAAGGCTCTGTCACTGGCGGGGATGACGGCATCCAATGGTGAGGGTATTCGCATGGTGAAACAGAATGCGCTTTCCATTGATGGTGAAAAGATCACCGACAAGGATTATCAGCTTCAGCCGGGCGGCCCGTATTTGATCAAGCTCGGGAAACGCAAGTTTCTTAACCTTTTTGTCGAGGGTTAAAAATACTTCATCACAAAGGTGTTGACGCACCGGAAACTGGCGATAATGTTCGCCGCCCTCGCCGGAACGGGGTGACGCTGAAAGGCATCACAACGCTTTGGAAAGGGAGTTTCAACAAAAGAT
>JAUZQH010000126.1 GCA_030951065.1 Mariprofundus sp.
AAAAAGGTTTTTCTATGATTTTATCCATGTGGATATCGTCTTTATTATTTGATGCCCCCGGTTTATCATAACCTGTAGCAAACAGGACAGGGGCTGACATATCCATGCTGTGAATTTTTTCAGCAGCGGCTCTGCCTCCCATCTCCGGCATGATCAGGTCAAGGATGCTTACGGCTATTTGATCCTGATGTTTTTCAAACAGGGCTACTGCTTCTCTGCCATTGGCTGCCAGCAGAACCCGATAACCGATGCTCTCCAGTACTTCGCCAATAGTTTCGCGTATTTGAGCATCATTATCGGCCAGGAGGATGGTTTCGCCATGACCTCGGGAAATTTCCCGGCATGGCGCTGGTTCGGGCTCTGTGTGTATTTGCTGTAGTGGCATGTAGATGTGAAAGGTGGCTCCCATGTTGGGTTCACTCTCTACCTCAATGATACCGCCATGGGTTTGCACTGAGCCAAAGGCCATAGCCAGGCCCAGTCCGGTTCCTTTGTCCTGTTCCTTGGTGGTGAAAAACGGTTCGAAAATATGTTGCCTGTCTGTATCTGATATACCGCAGCCGTTATCCTGGATACTCAAATGCGCATACTGCTCAGCAATATTTATGTTTTCATATTTCCGGCTGAAGGAGGCATCGGGGGTAAACGGTGCCAGTTTTACGATGATTTCAGGTTCCGGCGTGTCTTCCAGTGCATCGCGGGCATTATTGATGATATTCAAAATAACCTGCTGTAGCTGATTAATGTCGCCACGGATTATCAATGCATCCGAAGAAAGTTCCTGTTTCAGCCTGATATTGTCGGGAATGCCGAGCAAGGCCAGTTCCAGAGATTCCTGAACAAATGTCGTTAGTGAAAGGTTTTGCATTTCCACATGATCCTTGCGCGCAAAAGCCAGCAACTGGGATATCATACTGGCGGCTTTATGGCAGAGCTGGTCGATGGTTGAAATCCTGTTGAGCAGCTCCGGTTGATCTTTCAGTCTGGTTTTGAGCAGGTACAGGTTGCCGGTGATGCCGGCCAGATAGTTGTTGAAATCATGCGCAATACCGCCGACCAGTATGCCGATAGCCTCCATCTTTTGCGCATGTAAAAAACGTTCTTCACTCGCTTTCAATGCCTTGGCTGTGTTTTTGTGCTGTTCGACCTCTTTGATGAGTTGTCCATTGGCTTTGACCAATTCGGAGGTTTTGCTGGCAATGTGCTTTTCCAGACTGTCCTTCAAAGCTTCCAGTTCATTGATTGTGTCCTGGTGCCGCTTATAGATCCGTTCCAACTGCATTTCAAAAGCCGCAGCAATTAATGCAAAGAATATAAACACTGCCGGGAAATAGATGAGGGCATCATTGTTGTATGGCAGTACAAGATGATGGGTAAAGTGCAGGGTAATCAGTAAGGTGTTGACCAGCCCATATAACACTACCCAGTACCAGCCTGCACGCAGCCCCATTAACAGGAATGCCAGAAAAGGAATGACCAGAGACCATACAATTCCGGTTCCTGCTATACCTCCATCGACGAATGCTGCGGTAAATACCATAAAGGCATTGGCCATGAGAAGGTTGCGAATGGATGGCAGTGATTCTTCATGATCAATCACATTGAGGCATGGAATCAGCAGCAGGAAGGTGAATATTTCAATCACAGCTAGCCATAGATGGCCTGATAAAAAATTGATGACGGAGAAGATTACTGCAGTGGGCATGGCAATAGAGGCGATTAAGCGAATGACCTTGCACTGATATTCGCTGTCCTGGGCTTTACCAGGGACATATCCAGTAAAAATTCGGGGTATTTTTTTTATCATGGACACGTTGACCTTGTCTGACTGCCTTTGTGTACTGAAAAACTACGTCCCTGTAATTTTTTCACACCTTGCTATAAATGAAATAGTATCAATATGCTTCATACTATTCCAGACACAATATGACAAATAGTCCTTTATTGTCTGGCTGGGGCGATTGCAGGTATGTAACCGGTATTTTTTATAGACCTGTTGTCGGTTTAGGCCTGTTCAATCTTTCACAGCTTCGATCAGGCAGCGAATTTCTGCGATCGCTTCAGTATTGCCTGATTCGATCAGGCCTATGATGAAACTTTCGACTGTACGCGGCAGCAGCGTGGGTTCATCCACCGTACCGCGCGAGTATATGATAAAGCCGTTCAGGAACCCCTCAAAATATTCATCCGATAGTTTGACGTAGTTCTTGTTTTTGCTGCCAGCCATGAAAGCCTTGATCTGGCTGCTACTGAATGCGAAACCGCCGAGTTCAAAAATCTCCTTGATTTCGAAATGCTTGAGATTATTGGCGATGCTGATTTTTTTGAGAATATTGTTATTGGTCATACAGCAAGTCTAGCCTGTTCGATGATATCTGTAGAGTCCTGTTTTTGGCATGTTGCGGCGATCATCGAATGGACATGCCATGCCGTAAGGTAAAGTATATGTCCATTGCCTCCACATCCTTTCTCATGGTTTCTTAATGATTGTACAGGCATGATTCGGCTCCGGTAATTTCCGCAGGTATGGATCATGACACACGAACAGACAACAAACGAACAAACAACAACGGATAAACAACAGTATTCCACTTTCGCTGAACTGGAGTTGCTCCCTGAACTGCTCAGTGCTGTGCAGGATGCGGGCTATGAAACACCGTCTCCGATTCAGGCGCAAACGATTCCGCTGCTTTTGAGCGGCAGGGATGTGCTCGGTCAGGCCCAGACCGGCACCGGTAAAACGGCAGCGTTTGCATTGCCATTGCTTTCACGCATCGATTTAAGCCAGAAAATGCCGCAGGTGATGGTGCTGGCGCCAACCCGTGAACTGGCGATTCAGGTGGCTGAAGCATTCAAGACGTATGCCCGTCATTTGAAGGGCTTTAATGTGCTGCCGATCTACGGCGGGCAGAGTTATGATATTCAATTGCGTCAGCTTAAACGCGGGGTCCATGTCGTAGTCGGTACACCGGGGCGTGTGATGGATCATATGCGCCGTAAAACACTGAATTTGAGTAAGCTGCAAGCTCTGGTGCTCGATGAAGCCGATGAAATGTTGCGCATGGGATTTATTGATGATGTGCAGTGGATTCTGGAACAGACACCGGATAATCGTCAGATCGCCCTGTTTTCGGCCACCATGCCGCCGGTGATTCGTAAAATCGCCCAGCAGCATTTGAATAATCCTGAACAGGTTACCATCAAGGTGAAAGAGCAGACTGCTGAAACGATTCGGCAGCGTTACTGGATGGTCAGCGGGCGTAACAAGATGGATGCGTTGACCCGGATTCTGGAAGCTGAGCCCTATGATGGCGTCATTGTGTTTGTACGCACCAAAACGGCGACGGAAGAACTGGCAAATAAACTCGAAGCACGCGGGTATGCGGCAACCGCGCTCAACGGTGATATCGCCCAGAAGCAGCGCGAGGCGACGGTGAACCGGCTCAAGAAAGGGCATCTCGATATTCTGGTCGCGACCGATGTGGCGGCGCGCGGACTGGATGTGCAGCGTATTTCGCATGTGATTAACTACGATATTCCGCATGATACCGAATCCTATATCCATCGCATCGGACGCACCGGCAGGGCCGGGCGCGAGGGCGATGCCATCCTGTTTGTATCGCCGCGTGAGAAACGCATGCTCTATGCCATTGAACGGGCGACCAAAAAACGCATTGAGCAATTCCAGATGCCAACCACCGATGTGATCAACGATAAACGTATTGCCGAATTCAAGGAGCGCATTACCGAAACGCTGGATTCAGGCGAGGACCTGGAATTGTTTGCCGGGATCATTGAACAGTACCGTCAGGAACACGATATTCCGGCTAACGAAATAGCCGCTGCACTGGCTAAAATGGTGCAGGGTGATAAACCGTTATTGCTCAAGGATCAGCCGCAGCCTCGTCAGGAAAGGGAACGCCCGTCCCGTTCTGATCGTAATCCCCGCTTCGATGCGCCGGAAGACAAGCGTCGCAGCACGCGCAATCCATCGCGAAACCAGTATGAAGATGACGACATCAAGCCGAATCAGGCCCATCGCTCGCGCGGGCCGAAACCTGAACAGGGCATGCAGCGTTATCGCCTGGAAGTGGGTGAAGAACACGGTGTGAAGCCGGGTAATATTGTCGGTGCGATTGCCAATGAGCTGGGGCTGGAGAGTGAATTTATCGGTCGCGTGCAGATTCATGATGATCACACGACGGTGGACTTGCCGGAAGGCATGCCCAAAGCCATCTTTAATGATCTGAAACAGGTACAGGTGTGCGGTCAACGTCTCAATGCATCCGTGCTGGCGTCCGGCGATACAGCACCTTCCCGGACACCCAGAAAGCAATTCAAACCGGGTAGCGGTGACAGACGCCCCGGTCGTGGTAAACCCGGACGTGATCATTCAGGTGGCGGTGGCAGAAAGCCGCCGAGGCGGCATAAAAAATAGTCTCCGGTCATACGGGGTTCCGTGTAATGAAATCGGACTGGAATCGACTTACAACCGTTTTTGATGATGAAAGGGGAATAGTTGCATGCATGCTACGTTACCGTTACTGAAAGAGAGTGATTTTCCTGCCCGTCGTCGTGGTAAGCTGGAAACCTTGCAGGTTAATCTCGGCTATCTGTGTAATCAGACCTGTTTGCATTGTCATGTCCATGCAGGGCCGCGCCGCAAGGAGATTATGAGCAAAGAAACGGTGCAGACCGTGCTTGATTATCTTTCCGCTCATCAGATTAAGACCCTCGATCTGACCGGCGGTGCGCCGGAGATGAATCCACATTTCCGTTATCTCGTCAATCAGGCGTGCTCCATGGGGGTGCGGGTGATCGATCGCTGTAATCTGACCATTCTCGAAGAGGATGGTTACGAAGATATGGCTGCATTTTTGGCCGAACACCGGGTTGAGGTAGTGGCTTCCTTACCCTGTTACCTGGGCTCCAATGTCGATGCCCAGCGTGGCAAGGGCGTGTTCGACAGGAGTATCAGAGCGCTACAGCAATTGAATCAACTGGGTTACGGCCTCGAAGATTCTGAATTGAAGTTGACGCTGGTATACAACCCGCAAGGGCCGGTACTGCCGCCCTCACAACAGGAACTGGAAGTAGCCTATAAACGCGAATTGCATCTGCGTTACGGCATCGCATTCAATCATTTGTTTACTATCACCAATATGCCAATTAAGCGTTTTGGGAGCACCCTCATTTCCCGTGGAGAATTCGCCAGTTATATGCAGTTGCTTAAAGAATCTTATAGCGAGGAAAACCTGTCCGATGTGATGTGCCGCAGCCTGATCAGTATCGATTGGCAGGGTTTTGTGTATGACTGTGATTTTAACCAGATGCTGGATCTGCCGATGAAGCAGGAGGCCGGTGATCGCACGCATCTTTCCGATTTGATGCAGAAGGATATCACTGGTCGGGCAATCATTGTTATGGATCATTGCTACGGTTGCACTGCCGGGCAGGGATCCAGTTGCAGTGGTGCACTGGAGGGCTGAATGTCTTTTCAAGAAGAGTCCTTACAAGAACAAATCGACGCAGTAAAACAGAATATGATGGGACAAATTCCCGAACCGGTGCTGGCGATGATGAGTGATGCTACTGCTACACTGGCGCAGTCCGGTATGGTGGATGAGGCCTTGAAAACTGGTGATACGATGCCCGCTTTTGATTTGCCGGAAGTGGGCGGTGGGCATGTTCAACTCACTGATCTGTTGAAGGATGCGCCGGTTGTAATCAGTTTTTATCGCGGCGAATGGTGTCCGTACTGCAATCTTGAAATGCAGGCTTTACAGCAGGCGTTGCCGGATATTGAGCAGGCAGGAGGCAGGCTGATTGCAATTGCGCCGGAGTTGCCGGAACAGGCCGGAAAAACACGCGACAAGGGTAATCTGACATTTCCTTTATTGCATGATCGGGATAATGCGCTGGCCCGGTCGCTCGGTCTTGTTTTTACGCTACCGGATATACTGCGACCGGTATATGAAGGTTTTGGTATTGATTTGGCAGAAAACCAGGGCAATGACCGTTTTGAACTGCCACTGCCGGCCACATATATCGTACGCCGGGATGGCATGATTGCCTTCTCCTTTGTTGATGTGGATTATACGCAGCGTATGGAACCGGACAGAATCGTCGAGATTCTGAAAGCATTGTAAAAACACCACGTATCTTTTTTCTGAAATAAAACCGGTATGGAGAGCAAGATGAATATGAAATCCGATCATGTGCGTCAGCATGTGCGTAAGTCTTATGCGGAAGTGGCGGAGGCCAGTAATAACGGAGATTGTTGTGGTGAAGTATCCAGTTGTTGCGGCGTATCCGATGATGCGGCCATTAATACGCTGATTTCCACCCGACTGGGTTACTCCGAAGATGATCTGGCCAAAGTGCCTGACGGTGCTGATATGGGGCTGGGCTGTGGTAACCCGCGTGCCATTGCCAGTTTGAAACCGGGTGAAGTCGTGATTGATCTGGGCAGTGGTGGCGGTTTCGATGCCTTTCTGGCGGCGCATGAAGTAGGGGCAAGTGGCCATGTCATCGGTATCGATATGACGCCGACGATGCTTTCCAAAGCGCGCGCCAATGCCGAAAAAGGAAAGTTTTCGCAGGTAGAGTTCAGACTCGGTGAAATCGAGCATATTCCAGTCGCCGATAATACTGCCGACATCATTATTTCCAATTGCGTCATCAACCTGTCGCCGCACAAGGAACTGGTGTTTAAAGATGCCTTCCGGGTACTTAAAGCAGGCGGCCGACTGGCCATTTCCGATGTGGTTGCCACTGCCGAAATGCCGGATGAAATGAAAAATGATCCCATGTTGCATGCCGGTTGTATGGCCGGAGCTTCCCTGATTGATGAACTGGAACAAATGATGGCTGATGCCGGTTTTGAACAGATTCGTATCGTCCCGAAAGATGAGTCGCGAGATTTTATCCGTGACTGGGCTCCGGGACGAGGGGTGGAGGATTATGTCGTATCCGCCTATATCGAAGCCGTAAAACCTTCCGGGTCATGCTGCTGTTAATTTAAACAGCTACTACCGAGTAAGAAAGTGAATTCAGGTTCGACGAACTGTCTTCATAACCCCGATTCCGGGAAAGAGGAGATAGAATAATGAAACCACTGACAACTTTGGCAGCAGCACTGTTGCTTGCATTAGGATTACTGGCTGCACCCGCATTTGCTGATGATATGAATCCATGCAATCCATGCGCCATGAAAGAAAAGGCAAATCCGTGCAATCCATGTGCTATGACACACACGATGAACCCGTGTAACCCATGTGCCATGAAACACAAGATGAACCCGTGTAACCCATGTGCTATGAAGGAAAAGGCAAATCCGTGTGCCATGAAGCACAAGATGTAATGCAGTCTGTATCATCAGCGCTCTATGAACACGTATCATAAAGGCTGAATGTCTTTATAATCTGATCTGGCCCTGAAGGTTTTCCCTTCGGGGCCATTTTTTGTTTGTAATGAACTGCATCTAGTCTCGACATACCCCTTTCAATAACCCGTCTAGGGAAAGAGGAGACAGCTAATGAAGCAAATCACGATGCTGGCAGTAGCCATTCTACTGGCAATGGGTTTATCAGCCGCACCGGCATTTGCCGGTAGTGACATGAATCCGTGCAATCCATGTGCCATGAAACAGAAGATAAACCCGTGTAACCCGTGCTCGATGAAGAAAAAGATGAATCCGTGTAACCCGTGCAGCATGAAAAAGAGCATGAATCCGTGTAATCCCTGTAGTATGAAAAAGAGCATGAACCCGTGTAATCCCTGTTCAATGAAACCTGTAAAGGGGCAATGGGGTACGCCGGGTAATCAATCGATTCGGCCACATGCCTTTGACAACTTTCAGCAGGCTGCTGCCTATGGAAAAAAACTCTGGAGTGACGAAAAGCTGGGAACTTCCGGAGTTGCTTGCCTGTCCTGTCATGGTGATTACGAGCTGTTGCACCTGAAACGCAATCAGAATTTCCCGCATTTTGTAAAAATGGTGGGCGATGTCGTCACACTCGATCAGATGATCAACTATTGTATGCTCAATCCGATGAAGGGCAAAGCGTTCGATAAGGATTCGAAAGAATTGACTGCGATGGCGGCCTATTACCGGGCTTACCGAATGCAGTACAGAAAGGATCATAGCAAATAAACAGTTCTGCTCAGGCAATCAACGGGCGGCCCATAGACGGGCCGCCTTTTTTGATGGATCATGTCAACATGGAGAGGTGGCAATGAACACACGGCTGAAGCGACAGATTTGGGCGGCAGCAGGCATGATTATTATCGGGTTTGCGCTGACTGCCGCCGCTGTTGATCCCGGCCTGCCGACCGGATACTGGGATAGTCCGCAGGCAACACAGGGGAAAGCTCCGCATAACTGGTCAGTGTTGGAGGCGGATTTGCGCCCTGAAGCCTGTGCCCAGTGCCATAGCAAGCAGTTCGATGTATGGAAGAACAGCCTGCATGCACATGCCTATTCTCCGGGCATGATCGGGCAGTTCCCTGGCATGGGTGTCGAGGAGAGTAATAGCTGTCTGATTTGTCATGCACCGCTGAAGGAACAGCGCTATATCGATAGCGATGATATGAAACGGTCACTTTCCCTGAAATTATCGCATCCGGAAGGTTTCGATCGCCATGCCGATATGGACAGCAAAGCGCTGCCTCTCAGACACACAGGTGTCAGTTGTGCGGTCTGTCATGTGCGCGGCTGGCAACGCTTCGGGCCGCCGCCGAGAAGCAGTGCTGCAACCGGTCATCAGAATACACCGGCGCATGGCGGTTTTACCGCAACCCGGGCGTTTGAACAATCACAATTCTGTGCATCGTGCCATCAGTTTCCGGCCTCTATGGCAATTAATGGGAAACCTTTGGAAAATACCTTAACTGAATGGAAAGAAAGTGATTTCCAGAAGCGTGGAATCACCTGTCAGACGTGTCATATGCCGGATCGAAGGCATGAATTCCGTGGTATTCATGACCCCGGGATGGTCAGGAAAGGTTTAACTTTCAGACTGTCACAGAGCAAAAACAGTGCCGTGTTCAGCATGACATCAATATGGATCGGTCACGCTTTTCCGACTTATGTAACACCCAGGGTGGTGGTTTCGGCATCGGCCATGGATGCAGACGGCAAGGTGTTGCGCCACTGGCAATGGGAAATTATCCGGGAAGTGGCATACGATGACGGCTGGAAGGAGGTGCGGGATACGCGCCTGATGCCCGGTGAACGGCGTGAGTTTATCGCTGACCCGCTTCCTCAAAAGGTGGCGGTCATTCGTTATCAGGTCAAAGTGATTCCCGATCATTTCTATAAAGGAACCTATCAGAGTTTGCTCGGGGGTGGTTTGACAGAAATCGCGACAAGATATATTCGTCATGCCTTTGAACGCGCTGAGCAAAATGATTATCTGTTGTATGAAAAGGAGCTGGTGATTCACAGCAGTGATTAAACTTGCTCTTCAGTATGGCTGGTCATAATCTGCATGGATTATGTTAATACGTAAGGCGGCCATCGAGTGCCTGAGAAAAGTTTTCCATGCATCTCTCAAAGCCGACCTGGCGCTGGAGCGATCTGGGGCATATTTCCAGCCGCGTGACCGCAGGCTATTACATGAACTGGTCTATGGCGTGTTACGCCGCCGTTATTCGCTGGAAGCTGATTTTTCTCGCTTCTGCAAAACGAAACCGGACGAAACAAGCGAAGCAGCGCTGTTGCTGGGCACTTATCAATTACGCCATATGCGCATACCGGCTCATGCGGCCGTTTCGGAAACGGTGGCCGCTATTCGGCAACTGCAGCCCAAAGCATCGGGTTTTGTAAATGCCGTGTTGCGTCGTGTTGCAGACAGTGAACCACCGCTAAAACTCAAACCCAGTCAACGGGTTGAACTGCCGAAATGGATGTATGCCCGTTGGCGGGATGCATTTGGTGCGGATACGGTGTTGCGGTTTTGCGATGTATTCAAATCGACACCACCGCTTTGTGTGGCGGTATTTGTGGATCGGGAAAAGTGGTTGGCTCAGGTGTGTGGCATGGATATCGAGGCTGAAGCAGGAGAGTTGTCTGATTATGCTGTACTGTTACCGTCGGGTACAGATGTCACATCGCTGCCGGGATATGATAGTGGGGCGTTTACAGTTATCGACCAGGCTGCACAGGCTGCCGTGATGGATTTGAACATTTCCAACCCGTCCGCTTTGATCCTGGATCTGTGTGCGGCACCCGGTGGAAAAACAGCCATGCTTGCCCGCCGCTTCCCTGAGGCACGGATTATTGCCGTGGAACTGAATGCCGGACGTATTTCCCGTTTGAGAGAAAACCTGTCCCGTCTGCAATGCGGCAATGTGACCGTAGTCCGTGCCGATGCCATACGCCTTCCTTTTCCTGACGCATCTGCTGCTGCCATTTTGCTGGATGCACCCTGTTCAGCCTCCGGTATCCTGCGTCGTCATCCCGATGCGAAGTTTCTGCACGATGCGGTGGATATCGATAAACTGGCCTGTATCCAGCGGAGTATGATTACAGAATCATTACGCGTGTTGAAAGAGGGTGGCCAAATGACATATGCGGTTTGCTCAATTCATCCGCAGGAGAATGAGCTGGTACTGGATGGAATCGATGCTGTGACCAGCATGCAGCGACTGTTCCCCGATACAAAACACGATGGCTTTTTCCATGCCGCTATAAAAGTCCGATATGTTTGAGTTGCACAATATCAAGTCATGAAGGCCTAACCTTTCCCTATGTCGCCCTGTTCTCCATCCAAGTGGTCAGGATGTCCGTAAAGGTAAGCGACCAAACGAATTCTCCGGCAATGCTGTTGCCGCAGTGGGCCACTGTGTCGGCCTCAACAAAGCCGGGTTGCGTAACGTCCCAGTGGTGTGTTCGGATCGGAATCTGATTGCGCAGCAACGTTCCAGGCCTGGTCATGCAGCGCCCCTTGTGCATGTTCATTCGCACAGGTTGCAGTGCGCGATCGATGCTTGCCGCACTGATCGCCAACAGCAGTTTTCTTGTTCTCGTGGTCAACGGTTCAAATGTCTTGCCATAGAAAGGTAGCCACAACCTGATTGCGCTCACCAGCTTCTTTGAACACATCTGATCGCTGGCAAACCAGATTCGTTTCAGCGCTGTTAGAAACTCGTCGCCACGATAGATTGGCTTTCTGCCTACATGTCGCTTCGATGATCCCGATGGCGGGTGATTAAGGATGCGCACAGCGTACTTGCGGTTGTAGCCGCAAACCGAACAGAACTCGTCCAGTATCAACCCCTTGGCGGCACGATTTGCTCGCCGGTAACGACGTACAATT
>JAUZQH010000127.1 GCA_030951065.1 Mariprofundus sp.
CAGGCGATGATAGCCAGTTCGGCGGGCAACTGGATGTATTGATCGATATTGTCAGCTATGGCGTTACGCCTGCTATGCTGCTGTTAAGCTACGGGGAGTTTTCCCCTGTATTCCTGATCGGTTCATTTCTGATGGTTGCGACCAGTGCGCTAAGATTGAGTTACTTCAGTACATTCGGCCTTGCCGGCGGTACAAAATACACCGGCCTGGCACTGGATAATAACAGCATCTTACTGGTGTTTATCGTTCTGTTTTCGAGTCTTTTTGATAAGGAAACGTTTGCTGTGATTCTCTATGTCTGCTGCATGATTATTATCGCGTTGAATGTATCACAAATTAAAACACCAAAGCTTTCCGGGAACCCCAGGAATGTTGTGATTCTGGCAGTCTATACCCTGAGCATATCCGCCATATATGGCTGGAAACTGTTATAAGGTTTACGCCGAGCCCAGGCCAACCACCCTGCAATGATGTATATAAACCATAACAGAAAACAGGAAATATTGTGAAAATTTCACCGAATGTCGTAGCGCAACATAGAGCGGTAACATATAAGCTCATGCTAAAAAACACAGCCAATATTGAATCAATCGAAGTGCTCTCGCGCGGTGATTATTACCATAAAGATCGTCTCGATTATAACATCGAAAACAGCCGGATTTTGTTTACCTATGCGATGCCTTATAAAGGCGAGTTTGTGGTCAAGGTGAATTTCACCTATAAAGAATCAAAAACAGTGTGCCTGTATTGCCTGGATGAAGCGATGATTCAACTCAGGCCATTAAAGGGTGATTTACATATGCATTCCATCTGTTCAGATGGAAAAACAACACCGTTTGCGATGGCGCTGGCTTCTTTGGGCGCCGGCATGGATTTTATGAGTGTGACAGACCATGATCATTATGGCGGTTCACTGCAGGCGATAAAAAAAGTAAACGACAACGGCATTGATCTTTTGGTGCTGGCCGGTGAAGAGGTCAGTGTTGGTGGAAAAAAGGATATGTCGATTGCATTGGGCAATGGACATATCCTGTCCATTCATGCCAACCGATCCATCGAAGATCAACGAAAAGACACTGAAACATATGAGGCTGAACTTCAGGATATAGCCGAAGCATTAAAAGAAGATCACATTGATAAAAATATTGATCCTGCGCATTATGCAAAGAACATCTGGGTGATCAATAAAATCAGGGAAGCAGAGGGAATTTCAATATTAGCCCACCCGAACTGGGTGTATCGCGATGGCAAATACCATCTGCATCAAGCGTTTTATAAAGAGATGCTAAAAACATCCCAGCTGGATGGTGTTGAAGTGTTCGGCGAAGAGAAAATAAAAGAACACAATAACATGACACATTTAACCGCGCTTCAAACAAAAAACAGACACAAATATCTGGCTCCGTTTGCCAACTCTGATGCGCATGACAGTGACCATGAAGTGGGTGATCGATTTACCATTCTGTTTGTAAAAGAAAAATCTGCTTCGAGTATTATCGAGGCCATCAAAGAGGGGCTTACCTGTGCTGTCTTTAAAAGAGAGCATTATGAACATCAATTCATAGGCAAAGATGAACTGGCTCAATATGTCTACTTTTTAATTAAAGAGTATTATCCCAGGCATAGCAGCCTTAAAAGCAGATTGGCCAAGCTTTATCTTGATCAATTAATCAATGGTGAACAGTTTGATCGTAAAATACAAATTGTCAGAGAACGATTAGAGAACCATACAAACAGTTTTTTTCAATATTGATATTGAGCCAGTATTCATGACCTCCACTTTTAACTTCCGTTACAAATGGGGCGATTACCATTCATAGACTTGCCATCAGTTACAGCATACTGCATATTGCTGTGCCTTAAAACATCTTCGATACAGGGGAATTCGATATGACAGCCACAGACTTTCAAACCGCACGCCGAAACATGGTTAATCATCAGATCCGTTGCTGCAAGGTTCTGGATGCTGATATTCTCGATCTGATTGAGTCGATGCCGAGAGAAGATTTTGTCCCCGAACATGTAAGGAGCCTGGCCTATATGGAGGGCCATGTTCCCCTGCCCTGCAATCAGGAAATGCTGTCCCCCTTGCAGGAAGCCAGCATTCTGCAGGCCTTGATGCTGGACGGCAGCGAGCGCGTGCTGGAAATCGGTACCGGCACCGGCTTCCTGACAACCATGCTGGCCATGCTGGCCAGTGAAGTTGTCAGTTGTGAAATTCATGAGCCTCTGGCCAAACAGGCTGAGGAAAATATCACCGGTCACGGCATTCATAATGCCAAAATCATTCATATCAATGCCATGGATCCCGATGCCGTCGCAGGCTGTGCGGATTTACAACCACCCTTTGATGTCATCGTACTGGGCGCTGCTGTGCCGGAGGTGCCGGCTCATATTGAGGCATTGTTGAAAGATGGTGGCCAGATGATGGCCTTCCTCGGTAAAAATCCCGCCTTATCACTGACACACAGACTGAAAATCGGACAGGCATGGCAGGAACTGAGTCTGTTTGAGACTCTGCTGCAGGATATGGAAGGTATTCCGGAAAAACGCGAATTCGTATTCTGACCCTGACTGCTTCGGGGAGGCGCCTGATCAGCACAGGATAAAGAACTTTACCCTACCTGTCCGTCGTATTCACAGTTAACATTCGGCCATGCACCTTTCCGGCTCTTTTCAGAAACATCCAGACTTGCTGTGTCTGCAACAAGCACTGCAACGGCTGCTTTTCTGTTGTATCGCCCTGCTTGTGCCCACACAGGTACATGCTGCAAACAAAGCACCGGATGGGACACAATATGTCAGCCGTCAGGTTCTGGCTGAACAACTGGCCTCGGAAACCGGTATTCCGGCCAATGAAATTCGCATGATTCTGAAACGCGCCACCTTTCGACCCGGAATCATCAAACGCATGAACGGGCAATGGGAAGCCAAACCTTATGCCACATACCGCCCATTGTTCGTCAAACAGGATATGCAGGACAAGGGACGTAAATATCTCGAACAGCATGCCGCCGTTTTTTCCCGTATTGAACAGAAATATCAGGTCGATGCCGTGATAATTGCCGCCATTCTCGGCATCGAGACCCGCTTCGGAACCATGCATGGCAAACAACCCGTGCTGGATTCGCTCTATACGCTGTCTACAGGTTTTCCGCGCCGTGCCGAATTCTTCCGTAAACAACTGGCTGCCATTATTGAAATCAGCCGCCGGGACAAATTCAGCCTGGAAGAACTCAAAGGTTCCTATGCCGGTGCCTTCGGGGCGATCCAGTTTATCCCCACATCATTCCGCCAATATGCTGTTGATGAAGATGGTGACGGTATCCGCGATGTATTCCATTCACCGGCGGATATCATTGGCAGCATCGCCAATTATTTCCACCAGCATCACTGGCAGTTCAACCGCCCTTCGGCTTACTGGCTGCCGATCGGTACAAAACTGAATCGTGAGTGGCAAAAAAGGGCAAAGGGAAAACTGCAGCACTGGGTCAAGCTGGCTGACCTGCGCACCTCCATGCCCGGAATTTTCAATGCAATCCCCCAGCCCTGGCAAAACGACGACAAGGTGAGCATTATTGAAATGGAAACCGCCCGAGGTAAACAACTGGCTCTGGTACACTTTAATTTCTATGTCATTATGCGTTATAATCCATCATTCAACTATGCCATGGCCGTCACTGAAATTGCTGCCATGCTGGAGAGAAGAACATTCGCAGTCGATTGATCACCACCTTATTGCTGTCCATACTGATAGCCGTTACCGCAGGCTGTTCGAAGAAGCTGCCCGAACCCTTGCCTGACAGCCCGACAACTGGCCACGCACATTTGCCCGATGGCAAGGGTGGCATCCACAAGACAGGAAACCCATACAAGGTCGGTGGCCGCTGGTACAAGCCTGTATCGGATGAAACCGCCTACGATGAAACCGGCATCGCCTCATGGTACGGACGTGATTTTCATGGCAAACACACGGCCAATGGCGAAACCTATGATATGCATGCACTCTCTGCCGCCCATAAAACCCTGCCGTTACCTACACTGGTACGTGTCACCAATCTGGACAACGGGCGTTCTGTTATTGTACGCGTGAATGATCGCGGGCCATTCGTCAAGGAGCGTCTGATTGACCTGTCCTATGCTGCCGCACAACAACTGGGTTATGCTGACCGGGGAACAGCGCATGTGCGCGTGCAGACACTGGATATGCCTGCTCCGAACAAAAAAGAGATACTGGCTTCGACAGCAACATTCAGGCCTGCCAGGCGACACGATGCCAACCACACATCCGCTTCTGGCCGGCCATCCGGGGTGGCCACGGTTTCGTCCTTGCCCGGTAAAATGTTTATTCAGCTTGGCGCATTCAGTTCAAAAGCTAATGCCATCCGCCTGCAGAATAAATTACAAGCGTATTTTCCCAACACCCGCGCTACCAGAATCAGCCTGGCCGGAAAAACACTGTATCGGGTACGGATGGGACCCTTTGAGGATAGAACAAATATGGAACAAACAATCCTGTCGTTGCAAAACAAAGGTTTTCAGAAACCGATGGTTGTCATGCAATGAACACAGCTGCCAACATACGACCACGCATCGCTGCTTTCGGCTCATCCCGGATCGGACCTGAGGCGGCTGTTTATCAGGATGTGTTCGAGCTATCCGGAAAAATAGCTTTATCCGGCTGGGATGGAATCACCGGTGGCCATCAGGGTATGATGGCTGCGTTTTCCGAAGGCATGCATACCGGGGGCGCTCATATTCGCGGTATCACCCTGGAGCGTTTCCCGACCCCTCCGGACAATACATTCAGCGAGGAAATTCGCGCCCGCAATTTCTTTGAACGTATGGGTGTCATGATTGAACAGGCTCAGGCCTGGCTGGTATTACCGGGCGGGCTGGGTACATTGGCCGAACTGTCCATGACCTGGGACCTGCTTGCTATTCATGTGCTTGAGCCGCGTCCGCTGTTATTGTATGGCGACATGTGGCAGC
>JAUZQH010000128.1 GCA_030951065.1 Mariprofundus sp.
AGGAATATGTCGGTTTCATTGCCGAGGATGTGCCGGCACTGGTTGCCATGCGGGATCGCAAGAGTCTGGCCGCCATGGATATTGTAGCTGTGCTGACAAAGGTCGCGAAAGAACAGAAAGCTCAGTTGTCAGAACAGAAAGCTCAGCTTTCAGCCTTGAAGGCTGAGAAGGATGCTGAAATAGCAGCCCTCAAGGCCGAGCTTGCTTCTGTGAAAGCATCGAATGCTGACCGTATTGCAAAGCTTGAACAGGCAAAAATTACGCAAGATGATGAAATTACCTTATTAAAATCCAAGCTTGAAATGCTGGTTCGTGCGGCAGCCGCAGGAAATATGGCTATGGTGGCAAGCAATGTTTATCAGAAGTAGAGGGAACAGATACCCCTGCTTTCGCCGGGGTATCTGTTCCTGCGAGGACAAGAAATAAGATTACCTCGTCCATACACGTTATGCAGAATCACTGAACACAGCTGCCAGTCCAGCAGGTGTAGGTCTTTACCAGATAATGCCACTGCCCAGACGAGGTGCGATCGTATTCACTGATAATGCAAACATACACACCGTCCAAAGCCACAATAAATAATACATACGGTGCAGAGGCCCTAATATGATTATTTTGCTCCTACTGACCGTCCGGGTTTGGGCGAAAGTCGATGTTAAGGGTTGTCGTGCTCACATAAAATATTTTTCCCCTGTGTCCTCTGCGGCGCAAAATTTTGAATGTCATGTTTATTTTATGGTCAGGAACTGCCTGTAATCTTCAAGCAATGAATTCACTGCCAGTTGGTAAAAACGTTCGCCATCTTCGATGCTGGCCAGTGCCGGGTTGGAGCCGATGCGGCCATCCGGGAAACTGCGCCTGAAATGTGCAGCATCATAAATTTCGCCGGTCGGGGCAACAGTAGGTGACATCGGAACCTGTTTGACGGATTCGGGATGTGCGTAATAACTCAATGCCACTTCACTGACTGTGGCGTGATAACCCTCGGCTTCACCGTAGAGTTCGGCAGCCAGTGCCGCAATGGCATGATCGCGCCACCAGTTGGCCAGCCGGCAACGTGGAGCGTTTGATTCAGAGGTATCCAATCCTGCATAGATTTCGGAAAAGGCGGCTGTGACCGGTGCAATATTGCCGCCGTGGCCGTTGAGGAAATAGAAACGGGTAAATCCGTGTTGGTGTAATGATGTGATTACATCGCAGACCACCCGGATCAGAGTGGACGGCTTGAGGGTGACTGTGCCTGCAAAGGCCATATGATGTTGCGACATGCCGTAACTGATCGTTGGCGCAATCATGATATTTCCGATCTCGGACATACCGGCTGCAATTTTTGCCGGGCAGATGGCATCGGTACCGATCAGACCGTTGGGACCATGCTGCTCGGTCGATCCGATTGGAATCACAATGCCGGTGGAATGTTCCAGATATGTTTCAACTTCCTGCCATGTGCTGAGGGCGAGTTGCATGCGAACCTCCGAATATGTCGATGATGCAAGCCTACGCAGCTTGTACATCTTTGCGAACAGCTATGCTGAACATGCTATAAAAACGGATATCAGGCTGTTGACAGGGAAGGGGTGGTACCCACTATTGGCACTCCTTTCCGGAGAGTGCTAAAAAAGTTCATCCGGGGGGTTGAATCGGGTTCAACCGAATCCTATATAACAGGTTCCATATCATATACGAAAGGAGAAACAACGATGACAACTACAGTCCGTCCTTTGCACGACCGGGTTATTGTTCGCCGTTTGGACGAAGACACCGTGTCCGCTGGTGGCATTATTATTCCGGATTCAGCAAAAGAGAAGCCTATTGAAGGTGAAGTGATTGCAGCCGGTAAAGGCAAGATTCTGGAGAATGGTGACATTCGGCCGCTGGATGTGAAAGCTGGTGATAAGATCATCTTTTCCAAATATGCCGGTACAGAAATCAAGCTCGATGGCGAAGATTTCCTGATGATGCGTGAAGACGACATCCTCGGTGTGATTGAATCCTGATTGAACAGATGAAGCAAGTACTCAATCTGAGCGCTTGCTTTTAACGCCTGTTGTGGGCGAAAGAATTTAAGAAATTAGAAATAGGAGAAACTAGAATGGCTAAAGACATTCATTTCGGTGAAGACGCTCGTGCTCAGATGATGGCCGGCGTTAACAAGCTCGCTGATGCTGTAAAAGTAACCCTCGGCCCCAAAGGTCGTAATGTTGTGCTCGACAAATCATGGGGTGCACCAACCATCACCAAAGATGGCGTTTCCGTTGCCAAGGAAATCGAACTGGAAGACAAGTTCGAAAACATGGGCGCACAGATGGTCAAGGAAGTAGCTTCCAAAACTGCGGATGTCGCAGGTGACGGTACCACAACCGCGACTGTGCTGGCTCAGTCCATTGCCAAGGAAGGCATCAAGGCAGTTGCCGCCGGTATGAATCCGATGGATCTCAAGCGCGGTATCGATAAAGCTGTGACGGCTGTCGTTGAGGAGCTGGCCAAGCTTTCCAATCAGGTCACCAATCAGGAAGAGATCGCCCAGGTCGGTACCATTTCTGCCAATGGCGATGCTGAAATCGGCAAGATTATTGCTGATGCCATGGATAAGGTTGGTAAAGAAGGCGTGATCACGGTTGAAGAAGCCAAGGGTCTGGAAACAGAGCTGGATGTGGTTGAAGGCATGCAGTTCGATCGTGGTTATCTCTCACCGTATTTCGTGACCGATACCGAGCGCATGGAAGTGTCTCTGGATAATCCGTATATCCTGCTGTTCGAAAAGAAGATCTCCAATATGCGCGAGTTGTTGCCGGTACTGGAGTCCGTTGCCCGTACAGGTAAACCTTTACTGATTATCGCTGAAGATATCGAAGGTGAAGCACTGGCTACTCTGGTGGTGAACAAGGTTCGCGGCGTGGTCAATGTGGCTGCTGTCAAGGCACCCGGTTTCGGTGATCGTCGCAAGGCGATGATGGAAGACATGGCTATTCTGACCGGTGGTAAAGTGATTTCAGAAGAGCTGGGCCTGAAGCTGGAAAACGTGACCCTGGAAGACCTGGGTACAGCTGCAACGGTGAAAATCACCAAGGATGCCACCACAATTGTGGACGGTGTTGGAGCCAAAGAAGATATCGAAGGCCGTGTCGCACTGATCCGTAAGCAGATCGAGGACACGACTTCCGATTACGACAAGGAGAAACTGCAGGAGCGTCTGGCCAAACTGGCCGGCGGCGTGGCAGTGATCAAGGTCGGAGCTGCAACTGAAGTGGCGATGAAAGAGAAGAAGGACCGTGTGGATGATGCCCTGCATGCAACCCGCGCTGCGGTTGAAGAGGGAATCGTTGCCGGTGGCGGCGTTGCCCTGATTCGTGCCCGTACTGCACTGGAAGGTGTGAGCGGTGTAAATCACGATGAAGATACCGGTGTCAACATTGTTCGCCGCGCGGTTGAAGAGCCACTGCGTCAGATCGTGTCCAACGGTGGCGGTGAAGCATCTGTCGTGGTTAACGAAGTGTCCAGCAATAAAGGTCACTATGGCTACAATGCCCAGACTGAAGAGTATGGCGATCTGGTCAAGATGGGTGTGATTGATCCGACCAAGGTTACCCGTTATGCATTGCAGTATGCGGCATCCATTGCCGGTCTGCTGATCACAACGGAAGCCATGATTGCTGAAATCCCGAAACCGGAAGCAGCACCTGCCGGTGGTGGTGATATGGGCGGCATGGGCGGTATGGGCGGCATGATGTAAAACTCCCTGTCGGGATTTTATGATCGCATTATCGTTGATGTAATAAAGGGCGGTTCCGAAAGGGCCGCCCTTTTTAATGTTTTATTGCATCCTCCCCGGGTCATCCCTATGGCCTGTTTTATTTGGAATTACCGTGCTATTGGAGCAATACCCATTGCTCCGGGGAGCTTGCTTCAGTAGCGTGCCGGATTCTTAAAAACGGCAGTATTCAAACCGAATTGATATTGATTCCTGCCGATTCTTGAATCAGAGGTTTATCATGCTCGAATCCATGCGTAATCAGGCGCAATCATGGCTGGCCAAAGTGATGCTTATCGGCATCGCACTGTCGTTTGTATTGTGGGGTGTTGGCGATTATTTCTCCGATGGTGGCGCTGAGCCTGTTGCTACGATTAACGGCAAGCCTGTTGGTGGAACCGAATTTTATCAGGCTTATGAGCGCCAGTTGAACGCCTACCGATCCATGCTTGGGAAAAATTATTCCAAGGAACTGGTCAACTCAATGAATGTGAAAGGCAACACTTTGCAGACGATCATCAATCGCAGAATTATGCTGGATGTGGCTAATCAGCTGGGTCTGACAGCACCGGAAACCGTGTTGCTGTCTACCGTTCGGAATAACCCCTCATTCCAGTCCGCCGGTACGTTTGATCCCAAACGATACCAGATTCTGACCAGAAATATGGGTTTTGGTTCGGCACAGGATTATGAAAATGATCTGCGCCTGAATATTCTGGTGGATACATTGCAGAAGGCGATTGCCGGTTCAGCACAAGTCAGCGATTCAGAAGTACGTGATCGATTTAATCATGATTATGAGCAGCGTGTGCTGGCTGCCATTATTGTTGATCCTGTGACCCAGATGGATCAGGTCAAAATCAGTGATGAACAGGCCAAAGCCTGGTATGAAGCGCACAAAAACAGTTATCAGTCACCGTTGCGGATCAAGGTGAATGCAGTAGAGATCAATCCGCGTGATCTGGCACAGGAAATGAGCGTGGATGAATCAGAAATTAAAGCGGCCTATGACAGCCGCAAGAGCGAGTTCTCCGAGCCGGAACAGCGCAGGGCTAGTCATATTCTGGTGAAAGTGCCCAAAGGTTCTTCCGAAGATGTTTATGCTGCGGCACGCAAGAAACTCGAAGCAGTACAGGCGCGCATCAAGTCCGGAGAGGACTTTGCCAAGCTGGCGAAAGAAGTGTCGGATGATGCTTCCAACGCAGACAAGGGTGGTGATCTTGGCTGGTTTAAAGCCGGAACGATGGTGCCTGAATTTGATCAGACAGTATTTTCAATGGATAAGGGTGATGTCAGTGACATCGTTGAAACCCAGTTTGGTTTTCATCTGATTTATCTTACTGATATACGTCCGGCCCGTCAGACACCTTATGCTGAGGTAAAAGACAAAATCAGGGATGACTTAATTCAGGCGCGTGCCAACGAGGAAGCATACAAGTTATCCCAGGATCTGGATGATGCTCTGGGTATGGAAGATTCGTTAAAAGCTGCTGCTGAATCACTTGATTTGAAAGTATTTACATCGGATCTGGTCAGTATGGATGATGCGGAGGTGACGCCGTTGTTGTCCGATCCGGAAATTCGCAGCAAGGCATTTGCCACATTGCCCGGTCAGGCAGTTGAAATTGTCGAAACCGGAGATGGCCGTTTTATCGCTTTTGAAGTGATCGAACGTCAGGAACCGGCGGTATTGCCGTATGAAAAAGTGGCCAGAAAAGTTCGGGCTGATGCCAGACTCGATGCTGCTAATAACAAGGCGCGTGAACTGGCTGACACGATTCGTGCCAGCAAGGGTAAAAGTCTGGATGAATTGGCTCAGCAATATGGGCAGGCCAAATATATTTCCAAGCCGGTACGCAGTAACGGTGTGGGTGATCAGGCAACATGGCTGACCAAAGCCGTGTTGAACAAGGCGTTTATGACTGCTTCCGGAGCGTGGCTGAATCAGTCGATGAATGTGCCACAGGGTTATGCTGCGGTACGTATCGTGAAAACGGTTGCGCCTTCCGATGACGAGTTTGCCAAACAGAAGGCCAGTATTGTCAAGCAGGTACGGAAGACCAAGGGTCAAGTACGCTTTGCCCGCTGGATGGCTTCCGTGCGTGAGGGTTATGAGATTGTTATCAATGAAAAGGAACTGGATCGTTATTGATCTAACGTGCATGGACTTTTTCCAGCCTGTGATATGAAACATGATCACAGGGTGGAAAGAAGTCATACAGGTGCGTTG
>JAUZQH010000129.1 GCA_030951065.1 Mariprofundus sp.
ACCGACAGGTCACCCTCGGCTATGGCGGCTGATACTTCAGCAGTCAACGGTCCGGAATTGCCGATACAGGTGGTGCAACCGTAGCCCACAACATGGAAGCCGAGCTTTTTCAGCGGTTCAATCAGACCGGCATTCTCCAGATATTCAGTCACCACCAGCGAGCCGGGGCCGAGGGAAGTTTTCACCCATGGTGCCGCGCTTAAACCCAGTGCAGCAGCCTTTTGCGCGACCAGTCCCGCAGCCATCATGACAGACGGGTTCGATGTGTTGGTGCAGGAAGTGATAGCTGCAATCACCACTGCACCATCGTCAACGGTCACATCCTGTCCGTTGATGGTCGTCTTCACTGCGGTGGAGCTCAATGCGGCTTCAGTTTTTATGACCTCGACTGCAGCAGTGAAAGCGGCTTTGGAGTCGGACAATGCAATGCGATCCTGTGGACGTTTCGGGCCGGCCAGCGACGGCACGACAGTGGACATGTCCAGAGCCAGACTTTCGCTGTAGGTCGCGGTTTCAGATGAATCCCGGAACATTCCCTGTGCTTTGGCATAAGCTTCAACCAGCGCGACATTCTCTTCAGAACGGCCTGACAAGCGCAGGTAATTCAGGGTTTCATTATCAATCGGAAAAATGCCGCAGGTAGCACCATATTCCGGTGCCATATTGGCAATGGTGGCACGATCCGCCAATGGCAAATGATCCAGACCTTCACCATAAAATTCGACGAATTTTCCGACCACGCCATGTGAGCGCAGGATTTCCACAACTGTCAGCACCAGATCGGTGGCAGTCGCACCTTCCGGCAGAGAACCTGTCAGTTCAAAACCGACCACTTTCGGAATCAGCATGGATACCGGCTGACCGAGCATGGCGGCTTCGGCTTCGATACCGCCCACACCCCAACCCAATACACCGAGACCGTTGATCATGGTGGTGTGTGAATCGGTGCCGACCAGTGTGTCCGGATAGGCCACCCCATCATCATCAACAAATACGGTACGGGCCAGATATTCGAGATTCACCTGATGCACAATACCGGTATCGGGCGGTACCACCTTGAAATTATCGAAAGCTTTCTGGCCCCACTTGAGAAAATTATAACGTTCCCGGTTGCGTGAAAATTCAATATCGGCATTGATGCCCAGCGCCGAGTCCGAACCGAAGGCATCAACCTGCACGGAATGGTCGATCACCAGTTCAGCCGGTACCAGCGGATTGATCTGATCGGCATTTCCACCCAGCTCAACCACGGCATCGCGCATGGCTGCCAGATCGACAATGGCAGGCACACCGGTAAAATCCTGCATCAGCACGCGCGCAGGCATATAGGCGATTTCTCTGGATGGCTCCGCAGCAGCATCCCAGTGGATGATGGCATCCACATCGGCCTTGCTCACTACCTCACCGTCTTCGCGGCGCAACAGGTTCTCCAGCAGAATTTTCATCGAAAAGGGCAAGTGTGCAATATCCCCTGCCGCATCCAGCCGGTAATAGGTATAACGCTGACCTGCGACTTCCAGCGTACTTTTTGCATTGAAACTATTGCTCACGGGCGACTCCTGATGATGGCATAAAGTGGCCGCAAGCTAACGGCATTGTCATATTATAAAAGGCTGACATTGCAACTGCTCCGGCAGGCCCGATACAACGCGGGACGCCCGAAAGGCGTCCCTGCGCAATTAATGGCTATGCTGGTGTTTCGGCAACCAGCGGCGATATTTCGCCCTGACCGGCGACTGCGGCCTGAAATACCAGCCCAACGCAGCAGTCAGCAGCCCTCCGCAAACCATCAGGGCCAGCACCTCGGCGACCGGAGTCTGCCAGAATACTGCATAGATCAGGCTGCCGATTGCAGCCATCGTGGCAAGAATAATAACAGCAATACCCATTGCATGACCTCCTGTTACTGAGAATTACGGACTGTGTGCCCGGTTTCACATGCTGAATATCAGCGCCATGTTAATAGGGTTTGAACAATCCCGTTTCAAGGTGTCATACGATGACTTGCCCCTGCTAAAGTCGGGGTATGGAGCTCTATGACTCGACAGGTAACAGCGGAATCCGTATATGCGCCGTCTATGCCGCCCACATTCATAGCATGGATGGCAGGCATAGCACATGCTACTGGTCGCCCTGCGTTTTACTGTCGGCTGCATTGAACAGCGGCTTGATCAAATCCAGCGGGAATACAATGGTTGAGGACTTATCTCCGGCAATTTCGGTCAGCGTTTGCAAGTAGCGCAACTGGATGGCCTCTGGCTGTCTGGCCAGTATCCCGGCAGCCTCCACCAGTTTTTCAGCAGCCTGCATTTCACCCTGGGCATGAATAATCTTGGCACGGCGTTCGCGTTCGGCCTCGGCCTGTTTGGCAATGGCGCGAATCATACTTTCATCCAGATCAATATGCTTGATCTCGACATTGGCCACCTTGATACCCCATATATCGGTCTGGGAATCGAGAATTTTCTGCACATCGGAATTCAGCCGGTCGCGCTCAGCCAGCATTTCATCCAGCTCATGCTGTCCCAATACACTGCGCAATGTTGTTTGCGCCAACTGACTGGTGGCTTCGAAGTAGTGCTCCACATTGATAATGGCTTTCTGAGGATCAATGACTCGAAAATAGATCACCGCATTGACCTTGACCGACACATTGTCACGTGAAATTACATCCTGACTGGGCACATCGAATACCAGTGTACGCAAATCCACCCGCACCATTTGCTGAATCACCGGAATGACCAGAATTAGGCCCGGCCCTTTCACTTTCCAGAATCGCCCCAGCATAAAAATAACACCGCGCTCATATTCACGCAGCACCCTGAACGCGCTGAAGATAATAATGAGAATAACAAAGCTGACTCCAAGTAATATATTCATGATTGAACCTCCGTGGTTGTATGTGGAATGATTGTAATTTTCAGGGTCAACCCGTTGCGCCCGGTCACGCGAACAGCATCACCTTTATGGACAGGCTGATCGCTGATGGCCTGCCATGTTTCACCATGTACCTGGACACGGCCATATTGCTCAAATGATTCCAGCGCGATGCCGCTCTCGTGCAACAACTCTTCAGCACCACTTACAATCGGGCGCATTCTGGCCCGGATTGCCATACTCGTGATCAGGATGAAAAACAGCGCTGAAACAAATGCAACCGAGCCGATCAACAGCATCGAAATTCCGTATCCGGGCACGCCTGTATCCATCAACATGATAGAACCTGCTACAAAAGCAATCACGCCACCCAGCCCTAACGCACCAAAGCTGGGAATAAATGCTTCGGCAATCATGAATGCAATGCCCAGTCCGATCAGTCCGAGCCCTGCAATATTGACAGGCAGTACCTGGAAGGCGAACAGAGCCAGTAGCAGTGATATACCGCCAATGACGCCGGGCAAAATAAAGCCCGGATTGGCCAGTTCGAAAAACAGCCCGTACATACCGAGCAACATCAGGATATAGGCCACATTCGGATCGCTTATCACAGCCAGCAAACGACTGCGCCAACTGCGTTCAACCGTTTCAACAATCATCCCCTGTGTCTTCAGGACGACCTTGCCCTGAGATGTCACAACTGTGCGCCCATCCAGCTTGCTTAACAGCTGAGGTATGTCATCGGCAATCATATCAATGACACCCTGTTTCAGGGCCTGATCAGCAGACAGTGACGCGGCATTGCGCACCGCCTGCTCGGCCCACTCGGCATTGCGCCCCCGCAACTGAGCCAGACTGCGCAGGTATGCGGCTGCATCATTGATCATCTTGTGCTGCATCGGATTATTCACCGTTTCAGATTCAGGTGCTTTCTTCGGGTCGTTCGGAGCATCGGGCACATCCGGTTTAGGGATATTCGGCCTGGGCATGCCACCAATCCGGACCGGTGTAGCTGCACCAAGATTGGTAGCCGATGCCATGGCAGCAATGTGCGAAGCGTAGAGAATATAAGTGCCGGCGCTGGCTGCACGCGCGCCCTGTGGTGCAACATATGCAACTACGGGAATAGCGGATGCGAGAATAGC
This sequence comes from Mariprofundus sp., assembly GCA_030951065.1. Lineage (GTDB taxonomy): Bacteria > Pseudomonadota > Zetaproteobacteria > Mariprofundales > Mariprofundaceae > Mariprofundus. Next base: position 4,023 of record JAUZQH010000129.1, read on the forward strand.
CTGAATAATACGCCGCATGGCCAGATCCAGCCCGCCCGGCGTATCCATACGCAGAATAAACAGTGACTGCCCCTGAGCATCAGCAATAGCATGTTCAATATCTTCAGCAACAGCCGGACCAATAGCGCCCTGAATATCATATAGCCGCGCAACCGGCGCCGACTGTATTGCAGGCGCGGCGATCAGCATCAATGCTGTGAGAACAAGAACAGGAATCACTCTGTACATGCATGTCAGTATAACACAACGGCTGGAAATTGCAGCCCGGATTCATAGTCTGTGATGTTTGCATGGGATATTGCATATTCCACTGCATAATATGAAAAAACAATACGCTCAGGGGGAAAGCATGCGGGTGTTAATTGCCTATCATTCCGATTATGGAAACACAAAAAAAATGGCTGAGGCTATCGCAGCCGGAATGCGGGCTGGCCAGGCTGATGTATCCATTGACCTGCATACTGCTGAAGAAACGTCGCTCCAGGATTTGCTGATAGCCGATATGATTGTATTCGGAACGCCGGTACATATGGGCTCGATGGCATGGCAAATGAAGCAATTAATCGACCGCGCAGCCAAACTGTGGATGGAGGGCACTCTGGAAGGCAAGGTTGGTGGTGTCTTTGCCACAGGCGGGGGATTTGGTGGAGCAGGCGGCGGCGTGGAGCAAACCATGATTGCGCTTCATTCCAACTTTCTCGAACATGGCATGCTGGTGATTGGTTTCCCCAAATCCATGCCCGGTTATGCTGATGGCGGTCTACAATGGGGACCATACGGACGCAGCGGTAATCACGAAGGAATGCCGGATACCGTCCCGGATGCGGCACTCACCGCTGCACGCAGTTATGGCTCTCACCTGATCGAAGTCGCCAGAAAAATAAACGCTTAGTGCAAAAATCAGGGAAGACATTTGCCTTCCCTGATTCCTTCAGAATATAGCTGTTACTTATTTTGCTTGCAGATACAGGTAAGTGAGACCGGCACTAACACCCACACCTGTACTGCCTTCGATAACAGGTTGCAGTGAGATACTCTTGTTGCTGCCACCAACCAGAACCTGAGCACCGACACCCACGCCCAGACTGGCCGAAGCCCCTGCGCCGCCATATTTACCCGCCAGTTTATGGTCCCCTTTAACCACATCGGCTGCAAACACTGCGAAAACAAGTTGTTTTGTTCTGTCGTATTTCAAATCAATGCCGAAACCGATACCGGTTTCACCGACATAGTGCTCGACACCGCTGCCATCGGTAGACTCGAATTTACATTCGACGTCCACCGTTGAATGGATAAGCAGGTTCAAACCTGACTCCGGTACTGCATTACAGGTTAAAATACCTATTTTGGTTCCCGCCGTTGAATTACCGGCATGTGCCGGCACTGTTACCAGTAATGCGGCCATCAATACAACAATCATGCCTGATATAATCTTTCCAACTTTCATAATATCTCTCCTCTGGCTGATCGAGACATCCCTCGTAAGACGCCCATTATTATTATAGACGATTCCAGGTAAAAATCATGACATTTTATTATTTTTCAGGCTTGTGTTGGAACCTGCATCCCAGGCACATTGATGCAAAAAACTGAATATTTTCAGTTACAAAAGGTCGTCCAGGCAATGCTGCCAGCATTCAGCCAACTCGGGCAATGAAGGAGGCTTGAGGAAATTCGACAAATTGACAGCAGCGGCCTGAAGACCACAGGGATTGATAGCGGCAAACCATTTGTTATCAACATCCACATTCAGGGCCATGCCATGGTAAGCCACGCCATGCATGATTCGAATACCAAGCGCAGCTATTTTCCCCTGCCCGGTCCACACACCCGGAAACCCGCAATGACGACCGGAATCCACACCCAGTTCCTTCAGTATATCTATGCAGGATTGCTCAAGGATATGGACAT
>JAUZQH010000013.1 GCA_030951065.1 Mariprofundus sp.
GAAATTCGGGCACCACCGATACGAAACCCTTTCAGCCCGGCCGCCTCAATCAGACGCGCCGCATAATCACCATCCGGGTTTTTGAATACAGAACCACAGTTGGGCTGCGCCAACGGTTGTGTAGATGAGCGCCGACTGCGCATGCTCCGCATTCGTTCCCTAATCTGATCGGGATGATCCGTTTGCAAGGAAAATGTGGCTGACAGGATCAGACTCTGTGCCGGCAAATCAATATGCCGGTAAGTCATATTCAGGTCCAAGGCATCTATCCTGGTGATACTGCCATCCCGTAACAGCACTTCGATATGACTCAGTGTATCAGACACCTGTTGAGCAAAACATCCCGCATTCATGGCAACACCGCCGCCTACATCCCCGGGCACTGTGGCCATAAATTCACAGCCGGTCAGGCCATGGTCGGCGCACTGACGGGCAAAGCGGGACATGCGCACCCCGGCACCGACTGTTACCGTACAAGCATCGAATTGCAGAGCATTCAGTTCACTCAAATCCAGCACCAGGCCGTCAAAGCCGGTGTCCGGCACCAGCATATTACTGCCCCGTCCCAACGGCAGGATCGCCACATCAACAGGACAGCGTTTCACCGCTGCAATCAGGGATTCGCGATCTGCAGGGCGGAAAAACCAGCGCGCCGGACCACCCACTGCCAGTGTGGTATGCGGTGCCATCGGTTCATGTTCCCGCCATACGCCTGTTTCACGTATAGCACATATCCAGTCGTCACCCCCGGATAACTGTTTCACGGCGGCATTCATGATGCCCCCTCACGCATCTGCCGGGCCAATCCGCCGATGGATCCGGCTCCCATCAGCAATACCACATCACCCTGTGCCAGTGCTGTGTCGGCACATTCTCGTGCCGCCTCAAGGTTTTTCAGCAAGGACACACCCCGGTGACCGCGTGCCATCATACCTTCGGCCATACGTTCACTACTGACCCCGGCAATTTCCACTTCTCCGGCAGCATATACAGGCAACAATACCACCCTGTTGGCAGCATCAAATGCGCCCATAAACTCATGCATCAGATCACGGGTGCGGCTATAACGGTGTGGCTGAAAAATGACGCTGATGTGTTTATCCGGCCAACATTCGCGTGCAGCAGCCAGTGTCACCATCACCTCTTTAGGATGGTGTCCATAATCATCTACCAGCACACCAGCCCCGATTTTCGTACGCTGAAATCGACGTTGAATACCTTCAAATGAGGCTAGCGATTGGCGAATGGTTTCAATATCAATGCCAAGATCGAGCAGCACGGCAATCGCCGCCAATGCATTTTCCGCATTATAACGGCCTGGCATCGGCAAATGAAATGCGCCAAGATCGCCCTGTTTACGACTGGCCGCCGTAAACACCTGCCCTTCGACGTTAGCTTCAACGTGTAACAAATGCAGATCTGCCTGTGGGCTACTGCCATAAGTGGTGACCGGCTTGTGTAACCGTTCCCTGAGCGCCGCCACATTTGGGTGCTCATGATGCAACACCACTCGCCCGTAAAACGGCACCAGATCAACGAATGTGTGAAACGCCTCCATCAACGTCTCGAAATCGCCATAGTGATCGAGGTGTTCCGGATCAATATTGCTGACTACCGCAATGGTGGGGGAGAGTCGCAAAAAAGAACCATCAGACTCATCGGCTTCAGCCACCAGCCACGGGCTGGCTCCGAGCCGGGCATTACTTCCACTGGCAGTCAACCGACCACCGATGATATAGGTCGGATCCAGTCCTGCCGCTTCCATGCCATGGGCAATTAATGATGTCATTGTGGTCTTTCCATGGCTGCCGGCTACCGCAATGCCCTGTTTCATACGCATCAGTTCGGCCAGCATATCGGCGCGCGGGATCACCGGAATGCCGCGTTTATGCGCTTCGGCAATCTCCGGATTGGCATGATCAATAGCCGAGGATACTACCGCCACCTGTGCATCACCGAGGTTTTCGGCTGCATGACCAACGACCACGTCAATACCCAGACTACGCAGCCGCACTACATTCGGACTTTCGGCCACATCACTGCCTTGTACAGCAAACCCCTGATTATGCAGTAATTCGGCAATGCCACTCATCCCGATACCACCAATACCAATGAGATGGATCCGTTGCACACGCGTCTTCATGTGACCACCCCTGCCTTGACATTCAATCCGGATATATATTCGGCCAGTACGTTTAATTGTTTTTCCTGCGCCGTATAAGGTGCTACCGTACATGCGGCCATACTCATCCGCTTCAGCTTATGTTGATTGAACAGGTGGGTATCGATCCGGATAGCCAGCGATTCCGCATCCAGATTCCTTTGATCCAGAACAACAGCTGCGTGTATACAGGCAAGCGTTTCAGCATTGTGCCGCTGGTGATCATCAGCTGCATGAGGCAGGGGCACAAATAATGCCGGCATGCCTGCACAGGCTGCTTCACAAACCGTCATTGCCCCGGCACGGGCCAACATCAAATCGCCACTGGCATAAAATCCGGCCATATCGTCACAGTACGGCAAGACTTCGGCCCTGATACCTGCTTCCGCATAGGTCTCTTGCACCTGTTGCAAGCTTTTTTCATCACTCCCGACAACATGCGTCACAACAAACTCACGACCTTCGCGAGCCAATAGCTGACAGGCTTCCGGAACGATCTGATTGAGTACCAGCGCCCCCTGTGACCCACCCAGCACCAGCAACCGTGGCGGCAGATGCGCCTGCCACCGGATTGACAGAATACTTTCGCGCACCACATTGCCTGTTACCACGCGGCGTACCCGCCCTGCCAGCTTGTCGGAAGCAGCCTCGAAACCCAGCATGATGCAACGACTGAACCGTGCCAGCGTTCGATTAACCAGTCCGGGCATGGCATTCTGTTCGTACAGCACCACCGGAATCCGGCTCAGTAACGCTGCAGCAACACCGGATATGCTGGCATACCCCCCCACACCAACCAGCAAGTCAGGGCGTTCCGCCTGCCAGGCCCGCCGAATGCTTATCACTGCCTGCGGCAACTCCCACAGCAACACACGCAACCGCTGCCACAAACCCGCGCCTTTGACTCCGTGCATAGCCAGCAATTGCACCTGCTCACCACGTTCGGGCAGAATTTTTGCCTCCAACCCGCGTTCAGCGCCTATAAATGTTACTTTCAACTGAGGCCAGCGAGCCCGCGCTGCATCCGCCAGCGCCAGTGCCGGCATGACATGACCACCAGTACCGCCACCGGCAATACAAAGTAATGGCAGGCGACTCAAAACAGGTGCTCCATGGCATCATTTTCGGATATCCGAGGTCCTTTTCCTGCTTTTTTATCCTGCTTATTACGGGATGCACGCATTTCGATGCGTTTGTTACCCGGTTGATGGCGCTGTACCGAAAGTACAAACCCGATCAATACACATTCACCGAGCAAGGCGCTGCCGCCATAGGAAACGAAGGGTAATGGCATGCCCTTGGTCGGCAACATGCCCATAGCTGCCCCCAGATTAATCATCAGTGCCGTGCCAATCACGACAACACAACCGATAATCAACAGACGCGCAAACATGTCCCCGGACCTGATTGCCAACCAGATAGCACGCCCCAGCAACACGGCAAATACGGTCAGCACGGCCAAGATTCCCACCAACCCCAGCTCTTCGCCGATACTGGCCGAAATAAAGTCGGTAAATACCTCGGGTAGATAAAATAATTTCTGAACGCCCTGCCCCAGGCCTGTACCGAACAGCCCCCCGCTACCAAAAGCAATCATGGATTGAATCAACTGATAATCACTGCCAAGTGGATCATTCCATGGATCCAAAAAACTGGTCAGCCGCTGTACGCGGTAAGGTTCGGCGATCATGGCAATCACGGCGACCGGCACAAAGGTCGATACCAGCGCCAGCAGATGCCGTATCGGGACACCGCCTACAAACCACATGGTAAAACAGACCGCCGATAACAAAACCGCACTGCCGAAATCCGGCTGCAAGAGCAGTAATACCAGAGCTACGCCCAGAACCACCAGCATCGGTGCAAGGCCACTGGCAAACTGGTGTAAACGTTCAGGAAAAGAACTCAGATAATAGGCCATGTATATGATCACAGCAGGCTTTAAAAGCTCTACCGGCTGCAGAGTCAGGCCGAACAGGGAAAACCAGCGCTGGGCACCATTGATTTCTTTGCCGAGACCCGGAATCAACACAGCAACCATCAATACCATCGCAACAGCCAGTACAGGTACTGCAATAGCTCGCCACCAATTCACATCAATACGTGAAAGGGTCCAGATGATTATAATTCCAACCGGTATATAAAGCACCCAGTGCCGAATAATGCGCAGTGGGTCATCATAACGAACTTCAGCCACACTGACACTGGCGCTATAAACCATCAGTACACTAAAACACATCAGCGCCAGCACGCAGCCAGTAATCACCGGATCTGGCGGAGCAAGCAGCTTCACAGCAGGCCGGCTCATGAATGCTGCTCCAGGCTGTTCACAGCACTCATGAATGCGTTACCTCGTTCAATATAATTTTTAAACTGATCCTGACTGGCAGCCGCAGGTGAAAGCAGAACCGGCGCTCCATATGCCATTTTCACCGCCTGTTTTACTGCCTGTTCCACTGTTTTAACAAAAGTAGCCTGAATACCGGCAGCTGCAGCCAGGTCCATAAACGGCTTCACATCCGTGCCAATCACCAGCATGTGCTCGACATGATCGGCCACAACATCCTTGAGCACCGATATATCCAGCCCTTTACGCAATCCACCACAGATCCACACAACCTGGTGGAACGACTCCAGTGCCGCTTTTGCAGCAGCCGGATTCGTTGCTTTGGAATCGTTATACCATTCACAACCAGCTACCGGACCCAGCGATTGTAATCGATGCGGTAAGCCCCTGAATGAAGTCAGTGATTGCCGGATCACACTGGCAGAAATACCAAAATCCGCCGCCGCCTGCGCAGCACAGGCCAGATTTAAATGTTGATGCATGCCTTGCGCAGGCAATTCATCGGATGACACCGTATGAAGCACATCATAATGATGCCAGAACACTTGCCATGAGCCGTTACGCTGCAGGCTCACACCTGCATCCAGACTGCTGCCATTCCCTCTACCATCTGTATCATCCATACCGAAACGACGGACAAACACACCGCGCCCACGCAATTCCTCGGCCAGCGCATTCCAGCAGACATCTGATGGCAACATGGCTTTGTCACCTTCCCCCTGTCCGGCAAACAAACGCAGCTTGGCCGCCTTGTAGGCATCCATATCGATATGCATGTCGGCATGATCAGATTGCACATTAAGCAATGCCGCCCATTTCGGGTGAATAGGATTGGCGCGTTCGAGTTGAAAACTGGAAAGTTCCAGTACAATACGCCGTGGAGCTGGATGCTGTGCATCACCGTCGTCCAGTAACTCAAGCATAGGCACACCGATATTGCCCCCTGCTTCAATACCACCGGAAAGAGTATCCAGCATCGTGCTGATCAAAGAAACCGTGGTGGTTTTGCCATTGGTTCCGGTAATGGCAATTAAATCACCATGGTATGCCTCACGGAACAGCTCCAGGTCACCGAAGACTGGAACCCCTGCCGCTCTCAACTCAACCAGTGCAGGGTGCTGCCAGCTGATACCGGGGCTGACAATCAAGCGGGCAAACCCTTTTAGAAGCTCCGCATCCAGACGACCGATATGCAAGGCAATATCCATGCCTTCAGGCAAGCTGACCGGAGACTCATCGAATGCCTCACAGACAACACCCCGGCGCATCAGGAAAGATACCACTGCCTGGCCGGTTTTACCCATGCCGATAACGGCAGTTGCCATTTTCTGATCATGCATTATGCCGCTCATCTGATTTTGAGGGTGGAAAGCGCCACCAGCGCCAACAGGATGGAAATAATCCAGAAACGAACAATCACTTTCGGTTCAGCCCAACCCTTTAATTCATAATGGTGATGAATCGGTGCCATGCGGAACACCCGCTTGCCGGTCATTTTAAAGCTGGCCACCTGCACCATCACCGATA
>JAUZQH010000130.1 GCA_030951065.1 Mariprofundus sp.
ACATACGGATTCTGTGCATGGGTGGCCGCCAGTCTGGTGTGTGGTTCGACCGTGAGTTGATAACAGGACAAGTGTTCCGGAGACAGTTCGATGGCTGTATGCAACGTGGTCAGCCAGTCCTGCAGGTTTTGTCCGGGCAGGCCGTACATCAGATCCAGATTGATATTGCTGAAACCTGCATCACGGGCGATATGATATGCCTGAATAGCTTCATCTGATCCGTGAATGCGTTCCAGCCAGCGCAATTCTGTTGTATCCAGGCTCTGAATGCCGATAGAAAGACGGTTGACGCCTGCTTGTCGGTAGGCACGGAAATTGCCGGAGTCGGCAGTGCCCGGATTGGCTTCCAGCGTGATTTCTGCATCATTCTCGATACCGCAACAGTCGCGGGCGGCATCAATGACCGTTTCAATCAGCGAAGGAGGGGCCAGAGAAGGCGTACCGCCACCAAAAAATATACTGTACAGCGTGCGTCCGGAAAATTGCGGTGTGTTGCTCCAGTGTTTCAGTTCGGTAATCAGTGCATTCCGGTAAGCGTCCCAGTCGGGCTGTAAACGTTCATGTGAATTAAAATCGCAGTAATGGCATTTGTGCAGGCAGAAAGGAATATGCACATACAGTTGTAGTGGAGAAGGGGCGAACAAAACTATTTAAGTACGACTTCGTAGTGTTCTACAGCAAAGTGTTCATTACTTTCCAGTGAAATTTCTTTTTTCAGAAAATCTTCCAGTTGCAGCACACTTTCGTTTTCTATACCCAGTAGCAGGTCAATAATATCAGGGTGTGCAATGACGGTCAGTTTTTCACACGGATAAGCACGCGCTTCCGCCACCACTTCGCGGAACAACTGATAACAGATGGTGGATGGACTTTTTGTCAGTCCGATACCGTGGCAGTGGTTACACTCGGTCAATAAAATGCGCCCCAGCGAATCACGTGTGCGTTTGCGCGTCATTTCAACAAGCCCGAGTTCCGAGAACTGCACGATATGGTTTTTCGCTTTATCCCGTTTCAGTGCCTCTTCCAGTACCTCAATCAGCTTCAGTTTGTTTTGCTCTTCCTGCATATCAATAAAGTCGACCACAATAATACCACCCAGATTACGCAAGCGAAGCTGATGTACAATTTCATGCACGGCCTCCAGATTGGTTTTGAAACCGGTTTCCTCCATATTTCTGGAGCCGACAAAGGAGCCTGAGTTTACATCGATGGCAATTAACGCCTCGGTTTGATCAATAACAATATGGCCGCCGGATTTCAGTGGAACACGCCGTTGCAGTGCCCGTTCCATGGTTTCTTCGACGCCATAGACGTCAAAAATCGGACGGTTGCCCGGATAGTAATAGAGTTTCTTGGCGACTTCCGGCATGAAGCGGCGGGCAAATTTTTTCATCGTATCGTAAGCTTCGCGGGAGTCGATATGAATTTTTTCCACTTCAGCGTCGACATAATCGCGCATGACACGCAAATACAGGTTCAGCTCCTTATGAATCATGGAGCCGGGGGCGGAGTTCTTGGCCCTTTTTTCAATATCAGCCCATAACCGCAACAGAAAATCAAGATCCTGGCGCAATTCCGGCTCTTCTTTTCCTTCGGCAACAGTGCGGATAATAATGCCACCCTGTTGCAGGTTCATGGATTTGCAGATATTCAGCAGCCGTTCACGTTCAACCGGGTCTTCAAGACGCCTGGCAATACCGATATGATCCAGATTTGGCATATAAACCAGATAACGACCGGGCAAACCAATCTGGCTGGTCATGCGAGGCCCTTTGGAAGCAATGGGTTCGCGGGACACCTGAACCATCAGATTCTGACCATCCTTGAGTAGGCCGGATATCGGTGGTGCATTACGGCGTGATGGTGAACTGTCGGCAGTTACAGCCGCGTTGCCTGCTTCGTCAGTTTGTTCCATATCCTCCGTGAAGTTATCGACCTGCTGTTTGGCGGTGGCGATATCTCCGGCGTAAAGAAAGCCTGCTTTTTCCATGCCGATATCGATAAAAGCCGCCTGGATACCGGGCAGTACGCGCTGAACACGACCTTTGTAGATGTTACCTTTCAGGCCGCGTTCACGTTCAATATAAATTTCTTCAGGTTGTCCGTTCTCGATACGTGCAATCCGTGTTTCAAACGGCGCCACGTTGACCAGTAATTCTACGCTCATGATGATAATCCCAAAAATAATTTAAGCGTAAGTATTCACCACGAAGCGCACGAAGTACACGAAGAAACTTCAGTCGGGCACATTTGTCTGAAGTGACCGAAGCTCCGCGAGCATATCCAGCGTGGTGAGAACCGGCAGGCCGATGACATTATCCAGCGGACCGTCAATGGATTCAATAAAACTGGCCGCGCCGCCCTGCACGGCATATGCACCTGCTTTATCGAGCACATCATTATGAGCCAGATAGGTTTTGATTTCATCTGTACTGACTGTCCTGAAGCGGACGCGGGTCGCCACGTGCTGTTGTAGAAGCTCCCCATTCAGGCGTACGCAGACTCCTGTGATCACCTGATGGTCAGCCCCGGAAAGTTGTTGCAGCATGGTTTTTGCCTGCCTCAGGTCGCGTGGTTGCCCCAGCACATGCTTGCCGATGGCGACCAGCGTATCTGCTGCAATCACAGGTTTTCCTGCCGGCGCATTGCAAGCGATAGCCTTTTCCCGACTCAGACGTTTTACCATGGCAGTCACGGATTCACAGGGAAAAGGGGTTTCATCTATGTGGGAAGGTTGTACCTCCACTGCCAGACCGGCACTTTGTAGCAAAGAAAGGCGGCGGGGAGAACGGGAGGCCAGGATGATTTCCATTTGCGTATGATAGCGTTACTTTGCCTTGACGGCACGAGGCGCACGCATACGATGCACAGTTCGTGACTGATTCATCCATTCATACCTCGCTGGAGCGCGCTGTCGAACTGTGCCAATCTGATATGGTACGGGTGAATGCCTGTATCCATCAGAATTTGCAATCCGATATCATGATGATTCCCGCCATCGGGCATTATATTGTCAACAGTGGTGGCAAGCGGCTACGGCCATTGCTGTGTCTGCTGACGGCACGTTTGTTCGGTTATCAGGGGGATCGTCATATTCCACTTTCCGTGGTGGTTGAATTTATTCATACGGCATCGCTGTTGCATGATGATGTGGTTGATTCATCCGATCAGCGGCGTGGTGCACCATCGGCAAATGGGGTCTGGGGTAATCAGGCATCGGTGCTGGTGGGTGATTATCTCTTTTCTCGCGCATTCCAGATGATGGTCGCTGACGGCGATATGGCGATGCTGAAACTGATGTCCGATGTCACCAATGCGCTGGCTGAAGGTGAAGTCCTGCAATTATCGCGTACCTTTCATCTGGAGATGACAGAAGCAGAGTGTCTTGAAGTGATTGAACGTAAAACAGCTGTGTTGTTCAAGGCAGCCAGTGAGGTGGGAGCCCATGCTGCCGGGCAGTCTGCTGAAATAGTAGCGGACATGGCTGAATACGGTATGTGTCTGGGTGTGGCATTCCAGTTGATGGATGATGCGCTGGATTATCTGGCCGAGGCCGAGGATGCCGGCAAGCCGGTTGGGCATGATCTGGAAGAAGGGAAGATCACCTTGCCTCTGATTTATGCCATGCAGAACGATGAGGAACTGGCCAGTCGGGTTGAGTTAATTGCCGAACGTGGTTCATATGAAAATGGTGACCGGGAATGGGTGCGTGAGCATGTTGCGGCACAGAACGGTTCGGGTTTTGCCATGGCCCGGGCAAAAGATTATGCCGAACGAGCCAAACAATTGCTGCCGGTGCATGCTGATAAAGAAATTCGACAATTGCTGGCTGATCTGGCCGACTTTTCCGCTCACCGCCCTTTTTAAGGAAGCTATGATGTGTCAGTGCTTCCGTGCAGTCCACGGACGGGCTGCCAAATCAAACACGCAAGTACTTGATTTGTAAGCAAATACAAAATCGCATTTTTGCATTTGCGGGCTGATTACAGGCAGGATGCCATTAATCAGCATCTCCTTAAGCAGCGCGCAGGAAACACGGTATGGAACAGGATGTGAAACAACTTGCCGTGGTTGGCCTATCTTTCTAATATTCGCCGCCTGCTTGTCAGTTCATTAAATTATTAATACGGGGTGTGGCGCAGCCTGGTAGCGCGTACCGTTCGGGACGGTAAGGTCGGAGGTTCGAACCCTCTCACCCCGACCATTTTTCCATTATTGTATCCGGTCTGGAATTGCGATCTGCATCACATAACGAAAATATTCCCGCTTTAGCCTTCGAGCCTGTTTGTATACCATTTCTCTCGGAGGAAATCATGTCCCCTGTGCATAAGCAGGAAGCCAGCCACAGCCCCGTCAAGGTGCTCAGTATTCCTAAAGCGTCGTCGCAATTAGATGAAAATATCAGCGAACATGCGCTTGATCTGGCCATTGTGCCAAAAATGGCGGCTTCGCGCCCGGCCAGCCGTGTGGATGAAGAACCGCTTGATCTGGATGTGATTATCGAGTCGGTTGCCCAGGCTATTGCAACAACCGAGGATCATTACAAATGTATCATGTTTACCGATCTGGAAAGTTCAACCGAATACAAGCGTTCGATGGGGCATACCAAGGGATATATGCGCAACCGGTTATTTTGCGATGCATGCAAGGAAGCTGTTGAAAGATACAATGGTCAGGTTGTCAAACGCCTGGGCGATGGCGTGATGGTCGTATTTGAAAATGCCATTGATGCAGTTTTGGCGGCATTGTTGATCAAGCGAAGCCTTGCAGAAGGTCGTAAAACGTTGAAAAAACTGGTTGGCTCGATGAATTATCGCATTGGAATTACATGCGGGTATGTCAAGGCAATACCGGGTGATGTTCAGGACTATATCGGTCATGCCATGGACAAGGGGGCGCGGATTCAGGCCGAAGCGTTGCGGAACCAGATTTTGATTGATGAAATTGTTTTTGGCTTGATTCATACAAAAATACGGGACTATTCGGGTGATATCCTGATCGGGTCAGCACGAAATTTGTCGCTGAAAGGTGTGGGCGTAAGTACACTCTATGAGGTTTCACCGAAAAAAATGGGGCTGGAATCGAGTATTTCGACACGTATAAAAAACATGTTCCGCTAAACTTTGCGTAAACCAACATCCATAAGGGGCATAGCTAAGTTTTCGAAGCTGTCATGGGGACTGACAATAACGGATGTTCGAGTAATTTGCCCGCCACATAGCGAAAGTTTTTCATGTTGCTGGCATGGGAAAACAGCATAGCCTGCTCCAGGTAAGGAGAATTTTATGAAACATACTATTTCTGTCATGATCATTTTACTGTTATCCGGGTGTGCGACTGCCTATCAGGAACGTACGGCGGCGCAGGGGGCGGTGATTGGAGCAACAGCAGGCGCTGTGATTGGTGCCCAGAGTGGCAATGTGGCAAAAGGTGCCGTGATTGGCGGTGCATTGGGGGCGCTGGCCGGAGCTGTGCTGGCTGAGGGACGGGAAAATCGAGTTTACAGGTCCGGGCCTCGCTATCATCGGCGCGCATGCAACAAAGGTGCAGAGTATTTTGGTCAGGCCAATCGCGCCCGGAATATGGATCAAAAAATTTATTTGTTGCGAAAAGGGTTGCGCTATTGCCCGAATAATCCCGCTGCCCATAATGATCTCGGCGTTGCACTTGTTTTAAACGGTGATAATACCTCAGCCAGATCCCATTTCAGATATGCGCTCAGGCTAGACCCGGACTATTACCCGGCGCAGCGCAACCTGGATCGTTTAAACAGGAATCAGCCACGTCACTATGAAGGTTATCAAGGGAATAACCGGGATGGATACGAAAATCGCGGTCACGAAAGAAACTATGACGATGATTAATCATGTCTGATACCGGGTGCTATCATTTGCATGAGTTCGGAGGCTGTCAGTGTTTGATATGTTCCTGCAGCCAGTCCGGTCTCCTGTAATGACAGGGCGCCAATATGTGTGCGTGTCAGTGCGCTCACATGGTTGCCAACAGCCGCAAACATTCGCCTCACCTGATGATAACGCCCTTCATGCAGAACCAGTGAAACCTCTGTTGTATTTATGATGGACAATTCTGCAGGCAGACAAGGTTTGTCTTCGTCTTCCAGCATCAGTGATCCGCTTGCAAAGATTTCCACTTCGTTACCTTCAAGCGGATGATCCAGTATCACGGCATAGGTTTTGGAAATATGTTGTTTCGGACTGGTCAGTTGGTGGTTGAGCTGGCCGTCATCAGTGACAATGAGCAGGCCCGATGTCTCTTTATCGAGTCTTCCGACACTGGAAAGCGGTGGCTTCCTGTCAATCCAGCGGGCAGGAAAATCGGCATAAATCAGACGGCCATCCTCTTTGCGTGAACATACTGACCCCAGCGGCTTGTGATAGATAATAGTTAAGCCATCGGGGTGATCCAGTTCGGCGCCTTCAAGACGAACCTGTTGTGGAACCACTTTCTGGGACGGGGAGGTGGCAGGTTTTCCATCCACCGTTATCCATCCTTCCCTGATCCAGTGGCGAACATCCTTTCTTGCGCCATAGCCCAGATTAGCAAGTAATTTATCCAGCCGTTCTGTTTTTCGCATATTATCGAACTCCTCTGATGACTTTGAATCCATCTGCTTCAGTCAGTATCTCACATTGTCGCAATTCTGACCGGATCAGATTCTCATAGGGCAGTTTTCGGTTGGCGACCAGATAGAGGCATCCACCTTTTTTCAGGCTCTGACATGCATGTAAGACAATGGATTGGCCCAATTTTACATCTCGAGACTGACCACTATGGAACGGTGGATTGCACACGACCCAGTCCAGTTGCTTTGGCAATGACTCAAGCACTGCATCTTTCCAATGAGATTGTACGATATCTTGCCAGGCCGCTGTATTCTGGCGGGCGCAATCAAGCGCCAGCCAGTCAGCTTCAACCAGGTGGATTTGTTTGATATCTGTGGACAGGTGCAGGATGTATTCGGTCAACAGACCGTAACCGCAACACAGGTCCATGCCGATGCCATGCAATACAGGCAACTGTTTGATTA
>JAUZQH010000131.1 GCA_030951065.1 Mariprofundus sp.
TGTTACAATTCGTTGTGTGAGCCGTCGCAGAAAGGCGGGGTTTTGGTCTGTTTGCACTGGCACAGGGCCACCGTTTGTTTCCCGGTAATTTCAACCACCTGCGGCGAAAATTCGCTGCCCTCATGGGAACCGTCGCAAAACGGCTGGTTCTTTGAGCGGCCACAAGCACACCAGTAATAGGTTCCGGGTTCCAGTTCCAGCACAGCCGGTTCTGTTGCTGCGATCACCGGCTCAGTCATGACCGCCTCCATGTTTATGATGCTGTTTGTACATCTGTTTATGAAATGCGGTAAATTCATCCCGGCTGATCGAACCATCATGGTTGGCATCCATCTTGTCGAAGTGAGCCTGATGGTCTTTTTCATCCAGTACACCGTCGCCATTGGCATCCATATGGGCAAAGCGCTTTTCCGCCTGTTGACTCGAGGCAGCCATAAACTCGGCTTTCGTCGTTTTTCCATCATGGTTGACATCAGCCTGCTTAAGCATGTGATGCATGCCGCTCATGCCGCTGTTATGGCCCATGCCTTCAGCCAGTGCCGGCGTTGCAGCGAATGCCAGTAATGCAATAGATATGATCATATGTTTTTTCATTGATTTCTCCTTTGAGCTTTTATCCCGCACTATTCAAGAACAATTCGGGCACGATGAAGACGTTTTCAAAACAGTTTGGTGCGTACACCTTCAATCGACAGGAATATCTCCACATTTTCCGCCACCGCGCCAAGCATGCCGCTCTTTTTCATCCGGTAATCGGACAGGTGCAGTGTGGTGTGCCCTTCGAAACCGCGCCTATACCCGCCCCACGGATCGGGTCCGGTACCGATCTGCTTGATATTGATGGCAATATCTTTGCTAACTCCATGCAGGGTCAGTTTACCATGCAGGATACCGGTCTTTTTGCCGGTTGACTCATAAGACGTACTGGTAAATGTTGCTGTCGGAAACCGGGCTACATCGAAAAAGTCTGCGCTTCTCAAATGCTTATCACGCTCGGCATGGTTGGTGTCGAGGCTGGCCGTGTCGATTGTAACCGTGACGCTGTTTTTTTCCGGTTTACGTTCATCATAGGAAAAATGGCCGTTGAAGGTGCGAAACGAACCAAGCAACCAGCTAAAACCCAGATGTTTGACCTTGAACTGTATAAATGCATGCTGGCCCTTGATATCAACATCATATTGCTCGGCCTGCACGGGCATTGTTGTAATGATCAGCAGCGATGCCGCGATCAGTGTTTTCAATATCATTCCTGTTCTCCTTAAGTCGTTCTATTTAACATGAAACAAATAACGCTAGTTCCGGGATATCCCCAGCATGCGCAGCAAGGTGATATCTTTATCAATCCAGTGGTGTTTCAGTGCTGCTCCGGCATGCAGCCCTGCCAGCCCCATCATGATCCAGGCAGAAACCCGGTGGATTTGACCAATCAGATCAGCCTGTTCCTTGTCAAACGTCAATGTGGCCGGCACCGTAAACCAACCGAACACATCGACACCGACCCCTTCAGCCGTTGGAATCAGATAACCGGAGATCAATACAGTAAACATCAGCACATAATGCAGCCGATGCACCAACAGCGCGACCACCTGTTCCCACCATGCTCCCATCAGTGCAGGGCGTGTATTGGTCAACCGCCAGACAAAACGGAACAGCAACACGATCAACAACAGGATACCAATGCCTTTGTGTATTTCGGGTGCATCGTGGTACCAGCGATCATAGTACACAAGATCGGTCATCCAGAAACCGAGCGCAAACATGCCGAACAGAGCCAGCGCCATCAGCCAGTGCAGGCCAATGGATATGAGTCCGTAAGATGTTGATGTGTTGCGCAGCATTTACGCTCCTGTCTGTTTCAATGGCTAGAACACTCGGCACCTTGATGATTTATAAAAAGCATAAAAAATCGATAGACTTGATTAGTTATTCATATCATCCAGGATTGGATCATGACACTGGAACAGTTACGCGCTTTGTGTGCCGTCGTCGAACATGGTGGTTTTCATGCAGCTTCCGAAGCGCTGTTCCGCAGCCAGTCGGCCATCAGTATCGCGATTAAAAATCTGGAGCAGGAATTGAGCTTGTCCCTGTTTGATCGCAGCAAATACCGGCCGGCGCTGACTTCAGAGGGGCAGGTCATCTACAGCAAAGCCAAAAGCATCCTCTCACGCAGTGATGAGCTTTCCAGTATCGCCGGTCATTTCGCCCGGGGCGAAGAGACTGAAATATCCATTGCACTAAGCGCCATTGCTCCGGTCGAACAGGTGCTGGATGTCATCAAACAGATTTCCGAATCTGCGCCGGCCACGCGCATGAGTCTGCAGATTGAAAATATGGGCGGCACGCTGGAACGCTTGCAGGAGAAAGCCGTCGATTTCGCTATTGCCGAACGATTTATGCCGATTGATCATACCGAAGAAGTGCGTCTGACCTCCACCGAAATGGTCAGCGTAATTTCCGCCGAATTCCCGCTGGCAACCCGCTACCCCTCCATCAGTGCGGCTGATCTGGAGCGATATGTACAAGTCGTGGTTCGCGACACCAGCCGCAACCAGCCCCGGCAAAGTGCAGGTATACTCGAAGGTGCTTCACAATGGCTGGTCAACGATTTTGACATGAAAAAACGCATGATCCTCTCCGGCTCAGCCTGGGGCCGCATGCCACGCCACCGCGTTGCCGAAGAACTTGCTGATGGCCGCCTGCTGGAACTTTCCGGCAAGGCACTGGAGCCGTTACAGATAGACATGTTCCTCTTCCGCCGCGCGGGTGAACCCATGGGCCCCATCGGTGAACGTCTGTGGCAGTTGCTGCATCGGTGTCAGTATTAACATGAAACACGCAACGCACCCGCATCTTTTTCCACGCTGTGGTCATGTTCAAATGTTATAATATTTATACGGCTTAATTGAAAGTTATGTGTCACCGGAACTTTAGGCATTACCTT
>JAUZQH010000132.1 GCA_030951065.1 Mariprofundus sp.
CCATCCCTGTCAGTTTCCGCATCAAAATAGATTTTCTCGATGCCCTGCTCATCGTGTTCTTCAAAGGATGAGGCCACCAGCGGGAAATGCGCTTGCAATCGATGGCTGTATGGAGTCTGTTCCAGAATCGGGGATACCTCCCCTGTTTCCAGCGTTTGCTCCATCAACAGGCGGGATTGCCGGATTTCAGATTGCCATGGCTGCAAATCCAGCACCCCGGGCAACAGCACAGCGGCATCAGCCTGCCAGTGCCGGATCACTGTTTCTGTATCCGGCATTTCCGCGCGTGTCAGTTGCTGGACAACACCCAGTTCATAACCACGGCGTTGTAATTGAAAACAGCTTTCTGTCTGTCCTGCCTCATCCAAAAAACGCATCACAACGGCCCCGCCTGCAGCAGGGCTTCGGTAGCTTCATCCTCAAATGGCGCGAATGCTTTTCTGAAACGCTCCGCCAAATGGCGGGCTGACTTCAGATATGCTTCGGGATCATGCCATGTTGCTGCGGGATCGAGTGATTCCGGCATTTGCAGGCCGAACACCGGATGGATTCGAAATCCACCCTGTTCGAGTTTCCCGTTCAGCGCATCCGTCAGCAGGGAGCGTGTCAGATCAATATCCATGCGCTCACCCACACCGTATCCGCCACCGCTCCAGCCGGTATTGAGCAACCAGACGGTCACATCGCCCTGCCTGATTTTTTTGCCCAGCATATTGGCATAAACACAGGGGTGCCGCGCCATGAACGGCGCGCCGAAACAGGGGCTGAAAGTCGCCTTCGGCTCGATCACACCCGCTTCGGTGCCGGGAATCTTGGCCGTATATCCCAGCAGAAAATAATACATCGCCTGTTCCGTGGTCAGTTTCGAAATCGCCGGTAACACACCGAAAGCATCGGCCGTCAGCATGATAATATGGCTGGGCTGGCCGGCTACACCGGGATAAATAGCATTGGGAATGGCCTGAACCGGATAGGCAGCCCGCGTATTCTCGGTCAGGCTGATGTCATCAAAATCCACCCGCCGCGTATCCATATCGAGGCCGACATTTTCAAGGATCGTCCCGAAGCGTTTGGTCGCATTGTAAATCAGCGGTTCTTTCTGTTCCGAAAGATGGTCCACCTTGGCATAACAACCGCCTTCGAAATTGAAAATATCGTGGTCACTCCAGCCTATCTCATCATCACCGACCAGCTTGCGGTCAGGATCGGACGACAATGTGGTTTTGCCGGTGCCGGACAGCCCGAAAAAGATGGCCGATTCACCATCCTTGCCAACATTGGCCGAGGCATGCATCGGCAGCACATCCTCATCCGGCAACAGATAGTTCATGATCGTGAATATCGATTTCTTGATTTCGCCGGCATAGGCCGTGCCGCCGATCAGGGCAATGCGGCGGGTCAGATGCAAAATCACAAAGGCTTCCGAATGGGTGCCGTCATGGCTGGGCATAGCATGGAAATGCGGCACATGCAGTACCGTAAATTCCGGCTCGTCAGCCGCAATCTCCCGCCCGATATCCACCGGACGGACAAACATGGTGCGGGCAAACAAGGCATGCCAGGCATCCTGGGTGATCACCCTGAGCGGTTTTTCATAACGCGAATCCGCCCCGACCAGACAATCCTCAACATAAATCTGCTTGCCTTCGAGATAGCGCTGCACGCGCGCATACAGGGCATCGAACTGCGCTTCGGGAAAAGCGCGGTTGAAATCGCCCCACCATACCTTGTCATGCGAACCGGCATCATCGACAATGAACTTGTCTTTCACTGCACGGCCGGTGAAATGGCCGGTACGCACCACCAGTGCGCCCAGATGGGCCAGGTGCCCCTCACGATTGCGGATCACATGTTCATACAAACGCGGCGTGGGCAGATTCCAGAACACATCTTCCAGATTTTTCAGCCCCAAATGGCTCAGTGCCAGCTCTTCACTCACCCTGTTCCTGTTGTACGGCATCACGTCCTCCGTTCAAGCGTTATCGTATGTCTGAATCACACCGATATGCTGTACCAAATTGAATCGTTTGCAATGCAAACCACGCATTCAGTACCCGGCAAAACTGTCCCGTCATCCCGTATCAGCCCTCGTCTAATGATAAACATCGTGAGCGGGAACATCCTTTGTGACCACGGCATTGGCTCCGATGATCACAGCATCACCAATCGTGACTCCCGGCAATATTTTGGCGCCACCGCCGATCCATACACTATTACCAATGCGCACCGACCGGGCAACACACACGCCTTGTCGCCGTGCTTCAGTATCTTTGGGGTGATCGGATGTATAAATATGCACACCGGGGCCGAGCAACACATCATCGCCAATGATGATGGGAGCGGCATCCAGCAGCACACAGTGGAAATTGGCATAAAAGTTTTTGCCCACATCAATATTCACCCCGTAATCACACTGAAATCCGGGCTCCAGCACACAACTGCCCAGCGCTTTAAACAGGCCTTTGATATGTTTCATATTGCCGGGGCTCGGGTGCGCATAAAATCTGGCGCAGGCCAATCGCGCCTGTTCCCTTAAGCGCCGCAGTTCAGGATCCAGACAATTATAATCCAGACCGGAGACCATTTTCTCAAATTCACGCATCTGCTTCTCCCCCTGACCCGACATATCAGGATAAAACTGTGTATCACCCCTCATAATTGCAAGTGATGGAAAAGCCACATTTTGAACCGAATGATAATAAATCAGCATCGACTTTAAGGAAACGCTGATTAAATCAGTGTTTCCGTGCAGGCCATGGACGGACTGCCAAATCGGGCACACAAGTGCCTGGTTTGTAAGCGATGGCAAAACCGCGCTTTTGCCTGAGCGGGCAGATTTTTGCCAAGATGGTAAAAAATCAGCATCGACTTAATATGTCGCCATGCAAATCAGCCAGGATTCCCGAACCTATTATGAACGCATGGGGGGTGAAGCGCCCTTACGCCAGCTGGTACACCGGTTCTACCATCATATGAATACCCTGCAGGAGGCCGGAGAAATACGTGCCATGCATGCCGATAATCTGAGCCATGCCGAAGACAAGCTGTTCATGTTTCTTTCCGGCTGGATGGGCGGCCCTTCACTGTATATCGAACGTTTCGGACATCCTCGTCTGCGCATGCGCCACCTGCCGTTCAGCATCGACGAATCCGCCCGCGATCAATGGATGTTATGCATGAAACATGCACTGGATGATGTGGTGGAAGATCAACCGCTACGAGAAGAATTACTGCACGCCCTGTACGGCGTCGCCGACTTCATGCGCAACCAGTAATGGTATCCAACCCAATTCAGGGGGCAGCACATCAATCGATGATGTAATCGGCTGTGATAATTTCCAGCACGTGGCCGTTCGGGTCTTTGAAATGCACACCCCGGCCACCGTATTTATGATTGGTCTGACCATTCTCCAAATCGTAAGGCTCGCTGCCATATGCAATGCCACTGGCCTGAATACGGCCAAAGATGCGATCAAACTGTTCATCACTGTTTAGCCGCAACAAACATCTGTTTTCCCTGGCTGAAAGCCGGGGAAAACATGGATCAGGCGTTTTTCAGTTTGAGGGCCTGAAACACTTCGTCGGCGTGAAAGGAAGACCGCACCAGTGGTCCGGATGCCACCATGCCGAAACCTTTTTTCTCGGCCAGGTATTTCAGTTCATCGAACTCATCCGGTGTCCAGTATTTCATCACCGGGTGATGTTTGGCACTCGGTCTCAGATACTGGCCAATGGTCAGGATATCGACACCTGCTTCGCGCATATCATCCATCACCTGCAGTACTTCATCACGTTCTTCTCCCAGGCCCAGCATAATGCCTGATTTAGTGACGACAGATGGATCAAGCTCCTTTGCCCGCTGCAGCAAACGCAAGCTGGTGAAATAACGGGCGCCGGGACGTACCGAACGGTAAAGGCGCGGCACAGTCTCCAGATTGTGATTAAAAATATCCGGCTTTGCATCGATAATCGTATCCAGACAGCTGGCCGGTTTGCGCTGAAAATCCGGCGTCAGGATTTCGATGGTCACATCCGGCTGCCGTGCTTTCAACTCCCGGATCACCGTCGCATAATGACCGGCACCACCATCTTTGAGATCGTCCCGATCCACCGAAGTGATGACCACATGTTTCAGTCCGATCTGGGCCACAGCTTTGGCCAGATTGACCGCTTCATCCGGATCAATCGGATCCGGCTTTCCTGTTTCGACATCACAGAATGCACAGGTACGGGTACAAACACGCCCGAGAATCATGAATGTGGCCGAGCCCTGTTTCCAACAACCGCCGATATTCGGGCAGGATGCTTCTTCACACACCGTATTCAGATTGAGTTCGCGCATCATCTGTACACTGTCTTTATATTCTTTCGACATCGGCGCACGCACTTTTAACCATTTGGGTTTACCGGTCATCGGTTCGCCCTGACCGGCTGTCTGGATGGGAATGACTTTACGACTCATGGCGCCAAG
>JAUZQH010000133.1 GCA_030951065.1 Mariprofundus sp.
GCATAACAAGAACGACGCATTATAGACAAGAGAGAGTATAGAAACCTGCTTGCTTTTGGAGCCTATGGGGTCTTGAATGTTGAATCATTGCCTCTCCTCCTTTGCTTTGATGCCTTACTGACCAGAGGGCAGAGGGCTTTAGCGTAGCATGCAATCTACTGATGGTATCGCTGTGGTGCGGTAGTCGATGCCAACCATGCGCTTCAGCCGGAGCATCGGTTTTGCAATTTCTTTCGTTGGACATTCATATTGCTATATTTCATATTGAGCAAAAAGAGGAGATCGCTCTAGTGTGTGATAAGCAATGCCTAAATCGACTTTGAATCTGGCAGGTATGTGTCTGGCAGTTCCGCTGCTTGTTCTGCTTTTTGCTGCCATCGGCGGGCTTGATGGGCATGCCATTGATCTGGATGCGGTGTTAAATAGCACGGGAAACGCCCACCTTTTGGGAACAGATGCATTGGGGCGTGATGTGCTGGCTCGGTTGTCAGAGGGGTTGCAATTATCCCTGCTGGTTGGTTTTACCGTAGTGTTGTTTGGCAGCATGGTGGGTATTTTTATCGGTATGGTCGCAGGCTGGATGGGCGGTTGGGTGGATGCGATACTGATGCGTTTTGCCGATATTGTGCTGTCGTTTCCCGGTATATTGCTGGCTATTGCGCTGGCGGCCATGCTCGGGCCCGGTATTGATAATCTGGTCATGGCGCTGGTGGCTGTGGGTTGGGTTGGTTTTGCACGATTAACCCGGTCTCAGGTGCTGTCGTTCAAATCTGTACCGTTTGTGGAAGCGGCGACAGCCAACGGCTCAAGCATTTCCTATATCGCGTTGCGACATCTGTTGCCGAATATTGCGGCCCCGCTGCTGGTCGAGGCCAGTTTCGGTTTGGCGGCGGTGATTATCGGTGAGGCTGGGTTGTCATTTCTCGGTGTCGGCGTGCAGCCACCGGATGCATCTCTGGGGACGATGATTCGCGAGGGAACAAGTTTGATGCTTGTTTCGCCCGCGCTGGTGATCTGGCCGGGAATGGTGCTGTTTTCACTGGTCATGGCAGTCAATCTGCTGGGCGATGCGTTGCGCGATAAACTGGATGTAAGGATGGATTGCAAATGAACAAACAGCTTATTATCGGGCAGGATGGCACGAGGCTGACTGCGCAGGAACGTCAATGGTTGAAAGAAACACCGCCATTGGGGGTGATCCTGTTTGCCCGCAATGCCGGGAGTCCTGAACAGGTGAAGGCGCTGCTGTCTGAAGTCCGCAGCTGTACCGGGCAGGGAACCTGGGCAGCGATTGACGAGGAAGGTGGCCGCGTCAATCGCATGGCATGGCCGCCGTTCAATGCGCGCAGGCATGCGGCAGATTACGGTGTGATGTATGAGCGCAATGCGGGCACAGCCATTCAGGCTGTGTATCAGGACAGTTTTTGTACCGGCGAAGCATTGAGGGAACTCGGTTTCACCCATAATTGTGCACCGGTGCTGGACCTGTTTCACCCCGATGGCCATGGCATTATCGGCAAACGCTCATTTGGCGATCATGTCGACCAGGTGGCGGTACTGGCGACGGCATGCATGCACGGTCTGCACGATGCCGGTATTGCTGCGGTTGGAAAACACTTCCCGGGACACGGGCGTGCCAATGCCGATTCGCATGTGGCCGTGCCGGAAGTGGATGCGCCGCTGGACACGATTCTGAATGAGGCGGAACCGTTTTCCCGCCTGATTGCCGATGGTTTGGAGCATGTGATGACTGCCCATGTGATTTATACCGATACAGACAAGGATGTAGCGACGATTTCACCATTCTGGGTGGGTCATGTGTTGCGTCAGAAAGTGGGTTTTTCCGGTCGAATATGGAGTGATGATTTATGCATGAAGGGCGTCGGTAACAATGTGCCTGCTGCGGCAGATGCCGCATTGAAAGCCGGTTGTGATGTGCTTCTGGTCTGTCAGCCTGAAGGGGTGCGCGCTGTTTACGAAAACTTGTAGTTGAACGACGCATGCATGGAAGGTGATAAAAATATAACGGGATCGTGAGGTGGTTGGCTGCGACGTGGCAGCCGGCAACTACACACAAAAGACGGATTGTTTTTCCTCTGTGTCCTTTGTGTATTCTGTGGTTCAATTCTGTTGTTCTGGAGTGGTGATGTCTGATATTTTGAGTGCGGCGGAACTGGCACGGTTTAATCGTCATATTATTTTGCCGCAGGTGGGCCTGGAAGGGCAGGAAAAGCTGAAGCTGGCCAGAGTATTGTGTATCGGCACAGGCGGACTGGGCAGCCCCATTTCGCTTTACCTGTCTGCAGCCGGCGTTGGCACCATCGGTCTGGTGGATTTCGATGTGGTCGATGACTCGAATTTGCAGCGTCAGATTGCCCATTCGACCGCCGATATCGGTCGCCCGAAAGTGGAGAGTGCCCGGGATACATTGATTGGTATTAATCCGTATCTGAACGTGAACCTGCATGGCGAAGGTATCCGTAGGGATAATGTTCGCGAAATGGTCAGTCAGTATGATCTGGTGGTCGATGGTACGGACAATTTCCCGACCCGTTATCTGGTTAACGATGCCTGTGTGCTGGAAGATAAGCCGTTGATTTACGCCTCGATTTTCCAGTTTGAGGGGCAGGCCACAGTATTCAACCACGTCGAAGGTGATACGCGCGGCCCCTGTTATCGCTGTCTGTATCCCGAACCGCCACCGCCGGGGCTGGTGCCATCTTGCGCAGAAGGTGGCGTACTGGGCGTATTGCCGGGCGTCATCGGTGTGATTCAGGCTACCGAAGCAGTGAAAATTATTCTGGGACAGGGCACGACTTTATCGGGTCGTTTGCTTCTCTACGATGCAATGGATATGCGTTTCCGTGAAATGAAATTGCGCCGCGATCCGGCATGTCCGGCTTGTGGAGAAAGCCCTAGCATTGGCGATGTGGTGGAATATGAACAGTTTTGCGGTTTGCCGCCGACGGAAATGCAAGAGGAGAATGAGCAGATGGCTGATTACGATATTACCCCGGCTCAATTGAAGACGATGATGGATACAAATCCGGATTTATATGTGCTGGATGTGCGTGAGCCGCATGAAATCGCGATTTGTGCCATTGATGGTACACATAAAATACCGTTGGGTCAGCTGACCGAGCGTTATATCGAAGTGCCTGCGGATCAACCGGTGGTCGTTCATTGCAAGCTGGGTGGCCGCTCCGCGCAGGCGGTGGAGTTTCTTCAGAGCAAGGGTTACAATAACGTCAAGAACCTTGCCGGTGGTATATTACGCTGGATTGATGATGTGGACGGTTCATTGCAGAAATACTGAGTCGATTCAGTCACATACGTTTTGAAAAATACAGGATACGCTTATAGAAAACAGCGAAGGCCATGCCCGCTATTCCGGAGAGAAAATCCAGCCGCCGTGCGATGAAAATTCAAGTTCGACCTGATCGGGGTCATCGGCATGATCGACAATCACATGCTGTATGCTGGCAATACTTTCCAGTTGAATGGATTTGAATTTTAATGCGATACCATCTTTAAACACCCGGACAACCACGGCATCCGCGATAATCGGCAGTTCATGTTTGAAATGGCCCACCAGCAAACTGATCTGGCATTGCGTGCCGGGTTCCAAGGCTTTGTCCGAGTGGATAAACATGCCACCCATGCTTAAATCAGCCACCTGAACACCATATGGTTCGCCACCCTGAGGTGTCAGCGTTGCGGCAATCGATACCTTGGAACGGCTGTATTGACGCTGGTTATGGTACAGTTTCATGATGATTCTCCCAAGCCGGTTTCCAATCCTCCTGTAAAGCCAGTAAGGATACTCGCATGTGTTTGTGGTTTGGTAAAGCGACAGCATACCACCACATTAACGTGGTTCTGAAAACCCGGAATATCCGCGAGTGCTATCGGGGGAGCGGCAAACGCTGGCGGTTTATTTATACAATGCGGCGGATATGGTTGAATGCTGTCCGTGACAGATAAGGGAGCTAGCCATGCAGGGGAATTTCGAAAAGATGCTGTTGTACGCCATGATTATCGCCATTGTGGCTGGCGGGGTGTCCGGCTTTGTCTGGGGCGAAGCCATGGTCTCAGTAGAATGGCTGGGCGAATTGTTTTTGACAACACTGAAAATGCTGATTGTTCCATTGGTTGCTGCCAGCATTATTACAGGCGTGGCCGGGCTCGGCGATGTGCGCAAACTCGGGCGTATGGGCGGAGTGTCGGTTGGCTATTATGCCTGCACTACATTGATTGCCGTCTCTATAGGCCTGTTGATGGCCAATCTGTGGCAGCCCGGCGCCGGGGTTGACCTCGGCGCCGGTTCTGGGGTGCCAAAACCGGACATCGGTGATGTTGGCGTTACTGATCTGGTGCTGTCGCTGGTGTATCCGAATATTATTGATGCAGCCGCCAACATGAAACTGTTACCTATCATCGTCTTTTGCATTCTGCTGGCTGCCGCGCTGACTACATTGGGCGACAAGGGAAAATCGGTGATCGCCTTCTTCGAAGGTCTGAACGAGGCCATGATGACAATCGTAGGCTGGATTATGATTTTTGCTCCGATTGGCGTATTCGCGCTGATTGCTTCCAAGCTGGGGGCATCTGGCGGCGGGGAAGCATTCTTTGCCCAGCTGGTCGGGCTGGCCAAATACGCACTGGCCGTGATTTCCGGTCTGCTCACACATGCGGCGGTGTTATGCGTGCTGTTGATGCTGCTGGCGCGGCGTTCTGTCGCGGAATACCTCAAACACATGGGGACAGCGTTGATGACGGCCTTTTCAACCGCATCTTCGAGCGCCACGCTGCCGTTGACGCTGAACGGCGTGAAAGCGGCGGGCGTGGATGAAAAGGCGCGCCGTTTTGTGCTGCCGCTCGGCGCGACCATCAATATGGATGGCACGGCGTTGTATGAGGCTGTGGCCGTGCTGTTTATCGCTCAGGCCTATGGCATTGATCTCGGTTTCGGGCAACAGATGCTGGTATTGGTGACCGCCACCATGGCAGCCATTGGCGCAGCCGGAATTCCGGAGGCAGGTCTGGTTACGATGGTGATTGTGCTGGAGGCGGTTGGTTTGCCGCTTGATGGTATCGGCCTGATTCTGGCGATTGACTGGTTCCTCGACCGTTGCCGTACCACTGTTAATGTCTTCGGAGATTCGGTCGGAGCTGCTGTCGTGGAGAAAATGACTTCACCCGCTCAATCTCCTTAATATGAAATAAACAACGCGCCTGCATGACTTTTTCCACGCCATGATAACATTTCAATCATGGGGTGGAAAAAGTCCATGCGCGTTAGGTCCGACAGGCTGGCGTTTTGATCCTGCATGGTTGTGTGCTGTTTTCTTCTGCTATACACGGTGAATAACATATGACTGAAAGAGTATGCGGAAGAATACAATTGTGAATCTCTGTTTCGCAGTTATAATCCGCAGCCAGCTATTTATTCACACAGATCAAGTCTTCTGTTCATCTAATAAAAAAACACGAGGAACTCAATGAGCCAAAATTTTGTTTTTACATCCGAATCCGTGTCCGAAGGGCATCCTGACAAGGTTGCAGATCGCATTTCCGATGGTGTGCTGGATGCTATTCTGGAGCAGGATAAATATGCCCGGGTGGCTTGTGAGACCATGGTAACCACGGGCCTTGTCCTGATTGCCGGTGAAATCACCACATCCGCAATTGTCGATTATCAGGATGTTGTGCGTTCTGCGGTCAGGGAGATCGGTTACAATTCCTCCGCGATGGGTTTTGACTGGGAGTCCTGTTCTGTACTGGTCAGTCTGGACAAGCAGTCCGTGGATATTGCCGCCGGTGTGAATGAAGGCGAAGGTATTGACCTGGATCAGGGCGCCGGTGATCAGGGGTTGATGTTCGGTTATGCGACCAACGAAACCGATGTGCTGATGCCGACTGCGATTCACTTGTCGCATCAGCTGGT
>JAUZQH010000134.1 GCA_030951065.1 Mariprofundus sp.
CTGCCAAATCAAACACGCAAGTGCTTGATTTGTAAGCAAATACAAAATCGCATTTTTGCATTTGCAGACTGATTACAGGCAGGATGCCTGTAATCAGCATCTCCCTAAAAACCAATGTATCCGTGCGTGCGTAAAGCAACAGGTTACCGGCGTATGCAAAAAATACCAAGTACCATCTGATCTTTTCAGATATGAACCGGAATGTGCTAGTATTGCCAACCATGTGAACAGGGGGGAAACATGGCCGGACTCAATATCGTATTTATTGCTTCAGAAGCATCACCTTTAGCCAAAACAGGCGGGCTTGCAGATGTTGTCGGCTCCTTACCACACGCACTGCAACATCTCGGGCATTCGGTGACTGTCATCATGCCGTTTTATCGGCGACATATTGCAGCATCGGGAATCGCTACTACGGCACTGAATACCAGTATCGAAATGTGGGCTGATGGCATGCAGCGTGATTGCCCGCTACATGAGGCCGTCGTGGACGGGCTTCGTTTTCTTCTTGTTGAGCAGGATGATCTGTATAACCGCGAAGGTATCTACGGCCCCTCCGGTGGCGCCTATGAAGACAATCTGCTGCGTTTCCTGCTGTTTGACAGGGTGGCTTTGGAAGCCGCCGCACAACTCGATAAACCGGTAGATATCCTGCATTGCCACGACTGGCAGACCGGCATGATTCCGTTACTGCTGCAAACACAGTACCAGCACCATCCGTCCATCGCTTCGGCCCGCTGCGTATATACGATTCATAATCTCGCCTATCAGGGCGTGTTCGGTGCCGAATGGATCCACCGTCTCGGTATACCCAGCCATCATTTTCATCCCGGTGGCTTCGAATTCCACGGCCAGATTAATTGCATGAAAGCGGGCATTGGCTCGGCTCACGCTGTCACCACCGTCAGCCCCTCCTACGCAGAAGAAATTCTGACACCCGAATACGGTTGTCATCTGGATGGATTCCTGCACGATCACAGCGCCAAATTATCAGGCATTGTCAATGGTCTGGATATTAAAGAATGGGACCCGCTCAACGATTCACATATCGCCGCCAACTATGGTGCCGGTAAAATTGCCGGCAAGAAAAAGTGTAAAGCTGCATTACAGGCACAATGCGGCCTGACAGTTTCGGCTGATACGCCGCTGATGGTATTGATCTCACGACTGGCAGAACAAAAAGGCATCGACCTGTTACTGGAAAACGCCAGATACTGGATTGAACGCGGTTATCAGCTGATCGTACTGGGCTCCGGTGATGCCCATTGTGAAAAGATGCTGCATCATCTGGCGGACAGCCATCCTGCCAGTATGTATTTCTGGCGCGGTTTCAATGAGGCACTGGCCCGGCAGATCTACGCCGGCGGCGACATTTTCCTCATGCCATCCCGTTTCGAACCCTGTGGGCTGGGTCAATTGATGGCGATGCGTTACGGCACAGTTCCGGTTGTGCGTGCTACGGGTGGCCTCAAGGATACTGTCATTGATCATGCTACTCATCCAACCACATCAACCGGATTCCATTTTATCAAAGAGAGCCCGCTGGATTTTGATGCGGCGGTCGAACAGGCCATTGAAGTGTATCGGCAACCGCGCAAGTGGGCGGCAATCCGCAACCGCGCCCTGAAACGCAATTCGTCATGGGAAGCCTCGGCTATGGACTACGTGAACCTGTATCAGCACATACTGGATTCATGACTCATGTCATCGCTGCCGATATCGGCGGCACCAATATCCGGCTGGCCGTCGTTGACCCGCAGGGGCAAATCATCGCCGAATCACGTCTGCAAGGTGAATTAAGCCGTCATGCAGAGACATCACAGGCTGCTGCAGAAATACATGTCATCAAAACGCTGGCCGGGGCCATTAAACCGTTTGCCAGCCAGTATGATATTCACGAACTGGGTATGGGTTTCCCCGGCTTTTTCCATGGTCGGAGCGGGCTTTTGGCCAGCTCTCCAAATCTACCCCTGTTACAGAATTTCGCTCTGGCAGACAGACTGTCCGATACACTGGATATGCGCGTCTCGGTTGAAAATGATGCCCTGTGTGCAGCTATCGGTGAACAAAAATATGGTGCCGGACAAGGGCATGCCAACCTGTTGCACATCACGCTCGGCACCGGCATCGGCAGCGGGCTTATTCTCAACAACATCCCCTATTCCGGCGAACACGGTATGGCCATGGAGTTTGGACATTTATGTATTGAACACCATGAAGGTCGCCTGTGCGGCTGTGGCAATTACGGTTGTGTCGAAGCCTATGCTTCAGCTACCGCACTGATAAACCGTTTTACCGAGATATGTCAGTGTGAAATTGCTGATGCAAAATCAATCTTTGAACAGGCGCGACAGGGTCATACCTGTGCTGCCAAGATAACCAATGAAGCTGGCATGTATCTGGGTATGGCCATAGCAGAGGCAGTAAAACTGCTCGATGTCACCACCATTACAGTCAGCGGCGGCTTAAGCGGCGGCTGGGATATTCTCCACCCTGCCCTGAAACATGAACTGGACGACAACCTGATTCCACCCTTGAAGGGCAAGGTTGATGTGCTGCGCTCCAGGCTGGATGACAATGCCGGCCTGCTCGGTGCCGCAACGATTGCCAGAGACATCTGACTCACACATTGGATTCATCCTGCAATATTTCCATCAACCATTGAGGAGATGCTATTTTACTCTTTCACTTCGAATTCAATTTGTAAGTACACCACCTGTTGAGAAGTGAAGACATGGAAGGAATTCTGATAGTGAACAGGCCCTAAACCAGATCTATTGTCGGGCATCGATTTTTTGCGATAAACCGCTCCAGTCCAATATTTTTTTGTCCGCAGTGATCAATGATGAGCCAGTAGAGAGTGCAGTCGCAACAATGATTCGGTCAGCCGGATCGCCATGAAACTCCTGCAGTTCAGCTGCTCTAATACCTGTTTCACCATCCATAGGCAGCTCAATCAGGCCACGCTCAATCAGCTCTTTGCGCCATATATCGGGAGTGAAGTCCAATTTTAAGCGGGCTTTATTGGCCAGCATGGCAACCTCCCAAAAAGTGATAGAAGAGACAGCAAGCGCGTTATCTGCCAGTGCCTGATCCATGGCTTTGATTGCCTGTTTTCCCAACAGTTTATTGCCTGTATCCAGCCAGACAAGCGTGTGGGTATCCAGAATGATCATGTTTTCTCGACATCCCAGCTTTCGCCCAATGGCTCAATTAAATCATCGGCGGCATGTACACTCGAGCTATGCAGACCAAAAAGTGTTTTTGGTTTATTGCGATAAGGCAGCAGCCGGGAAACAGGACGGCCATTTTTGGTGATAATGATTTCTTCACCTGTTTCATTGATTTTATCCATAAGAGCCAGGCATGTTGCCTTGAATAAAGACGCTTTCATTATTGTCATTATAATTCTCCTGACTTCATTTAATGACCATTATAGTCACTAACATGGTCATATGCAATGGGGATCGACTTCTGAAATGATGATGTGCTGCGCTCCAGACTCGATAACAATGCCGGTCTGCTCGATGCTGCAACGATTGACAAAGAAAGCA
>JAUZQH010000135.1 GCA_030951065.1 Mariprofundus sp.
GCTGGATGAAGTCGCCGAGGCGGTTGCAGTTCGTCCGGATATTATCCTGCTCGACAATATGGCTCCGGCCACGGTCAGAAAGGCACGGGATGTCGTTCCCGCCTCGATTCTGCTGGAGGCCAGCGGAAATATTACGCTGGACAATGCCCGCACCTATGCTGAAACCGGCGTCAATCGCATTGCCATCGGTGCCATTACCCACTCTGCACCGGCACTCGACCTGTCCATGCGAATCGTTCATACCAATGGCCGGACCTCCGGATGCCGTCCTTGAACAGGGCTCGCGACCAAATTCTGACCCGGTTGGGAATGAGCCGGACACCTGTTTCCGGCGATGATCTGGCGACCGAACTGGGGCTGTCACGTGCCGGCATCTGGAAACATATCCAGATGCTGAAAAAAACCGGTATCGCTATCGAAGCATATCCCGGCAAAGGTTATGTGCTGAATTCGGAAATATTCAGTGCAGGATTGATCAAGGCGCAATTATCCACCCGGCGCATTGGCAAACAGATCGTGATACTCGAGGAAACAGGCTCGACCAATCAGGATGCCATGCAACAGGCAGAGGCCGGCGCGGAAGAGGGGCTGGTGATTTTCGCCAACCGGCAGCATCGCGGCAAGGGCAGACTGGGGCGAAGCTGGCACACCGTGTCCGAATCGCTGGCGGTCAGTATCCTGCTGCGGCCCGATTTACCCCCCGAGCAGGTACCACAATTATCGTTACTGACCGCAGTTGCCCTGCATGAAGTGTTAAGCCGGTATGCGCCGGATCTCCGTATCAAATGGCCCAATGACCTGCTCCACCACGGTAAAAAAATTGCCGGTATTCTGACCGAGATGCGTGCGGAACCCGGCCGTGTTCATGCTGTTGTGCTCGGCTTCGGCATCAATCTGGCTGCACCTGCTGACGGCTGGCCGGCCGGTATCAACAAACCGGCCACCGATCTGGCCACGATCAGCACCGCGCCCGTCTCCAGAACAGCACTGGCCATCGCTGTTCTGAAGGCGCTGGATCAATGGTACGATATCTGTTTGCAGCATGGTTTTGCTCCCGTTCATCGCGCCTGGTGGCAAGCCCATGCCGCTTCCGGTGCCAGGGTCAGTGTGTACGATGGCCGGCAATACATCGAGGGCATTGCCACTGCACTTGATGACGACGGCGCCCTGCTGCTGGATACCGGCAACGGTATCAAACGCATCATCGCCGGCGATCTGGAGTTGTTATCATGAATCAGAAACTGCTGGTAGCCGATATCGGTAACACCCAGATGGTTTTCGGCCTGTTTGAAGGGGAGCAGCTGATCACCCACTGGCGATTGTCCAGCGAGCGACAGCTCACGCCGGATGAACTGGCATGGCAGTTACACGGTATGTTTGAGCAATCCGGCCAGCCTGCCGATCAGGTGCAGGGCATTATGGTCGCCAGCGTTGTACCGCATCTGGATGCACCGCTGGCGGATGCCTGCCGGCGCATTTGCGGCCAGCAACCCGCCATGATCGGAAGCGGCGAAGTGAAAACCGGCCTGGCAGTCGATTACAAAAATCCACGGGAAGTGGGAGCAGACCGGATCGTCAATGCGGTGGCGGCACGCGAGCAGTTCGGAGCACCGGCGATTGTACTCGACTGCGGTACAGCCACGACATTCGATATCGTTTCCCCGCAGGGCCATTACGCCGGAGGACTGATTCTGCCCGGAATTGAAATGGCTTTATCCGCGTTATGTCAGCGTGCTGCCAAATTGCCGGAAGTATCTATCAAGCGGCCCGATGAACTGATCGGCCGCGATACCATCTCCAGTATCCAGTCCGGCAGTTACTGGGCTGCTGTCGATGCCATCGCCGGCCTGATCAAACGATTGCGACAACAGTGCGGATATCAGCAGGCGCCGGTGATTGCCACCGGCGGTCTGATTCCGCTGCTCATTGATGACCTGCCGGAAATCAATCATCACCTGCCCCATCTGACCCTTACCGGTCTGCATTTACTGGCAAAAAGGCATTTCAGTCAATCCTGAAGCGTTGTGTGATTCTGAACAGATCCGATACTCTGAAAAAGCCATCGCTATGGTGCATAGCGCGGATCAGATCCGCTTGTGTAAAAAGAATAACCAACCCGGGGAATATGCACCAGGGATTGGGGGGGGGATAGGGAAGCATATTCACCCGGGTCAGCAATTGCCGAGTTATCTCGCGAGATAGACTGTCAAGATGCAGCAACAATGCTGCCAAAGCTCGAACAATGGTGCGAATACTGAAGGTACTGTGGAGATAAAATGTGATCTGCGTCATAAAACACGTATGACTGAAGCGGCACGGCTTGCGGAGATTGACTTCGCAAGCCGTGCCCGCAGAGTTTTACCCGAACGCGTATGGATTCTTTCCGCCGCGTTATTTGTTTCATGTTAACGCGCATGGCATTTTTCCACCCCATGCCATGACACAATAGCATGGCGTGGAAAAACACCATGCAAGCCGCGTTGCTTGTTTCAAGTTAATATAAAAGGATTGATCCATGACCCGAACACAGAAACAGCTCGGACTGTTCAGCCTGCTGCTTGCGGCCGATCAGTTATCCAAATGGTGGATTCAGCAACCGGACTTCCATGCCTTTACTGTCATTGACGGGTTTTTCAATATTATCCGTGCCTACAATCCCGGTGTGGCATTTTCGATGTTTGCCGATCTGCCCGCTTCGCTGCGTCAGTGGCTGCTGCCGGGCATCACCATCGGTATTGCCATCGCCGTGCTGTTCTGGTGGTGGCAGGAACGCCGCCATGCCGGCATCACATCCTGGCTGCTGGTGCTCATTCTGACCGGTGCTGTCGGCAATATCTGGGATCGGATCCAGCTGGGATACGTGGTCGATTTCATCGACTGGTATGTGCGCATCGGTGGAAGCGAATACCACTGGCCCGCTTTCAATATTGCCGATGCCTGTATCTCGGTTGCCGTTGTGCTGCTGCTGGTCACCGGCTTCAGAAAACACTGATCAACCGTCTGCCTGCACAAACCGGAAGATCAGGATT
Organism: Mariprofundus sp.; assembly: GCA_030951065.1. Taxonomy (GTDB): domain Bacteria; phylum Pseudomonadota; class Zetaproteobacteria; order Mariprofundales; family Mariprofundaceae; genus Mariprofundus. The sequence goes on from JAUZQH010000135.1 coordinate 3,030, forward strand.
TTCCTCCCTGTGCAGATCCCGATGAACGGGCAAGCCTGAATTCCGTTACGCGGTAGAACGACGCAAAAATGCAGCGGTGCGAGATGATTTCAACATCTTTACCCACAGGCTGTGCCAGTTCATGCAGCAACAAACGCATGTCTTCATGCCAGAAGCTGTCCAGGAAGGGTTCCAGCCAGGTGATTATCCGGCGGACAGGCGCGATACGGTACAGCCAGTGCCGCGCCGGCAGTTCCCCGTATTCCGTCAGAATCAGTGAACCGCCGGGTTTGAGTATGCGCATACACTCCGAAAGTGTATGGCGTCTCGCCTCGGGCGGCATTTCATGCAACAGGAAAAACAGCACAATGGTGGAAAAACTGTCCGACCTGTATCCCAGTTGCTCTGCATTCATACGCGTGGCACACAATCCGTGTCCGCCTGTCACTTTGGCCTGCGCCAGTCTGAGCTGAACAGTAGCCACATCGGTCAGATGCAGCACACCGGGCCCGATATACCGGATCAGGTTGGGGGTTAACGAGCCGTACACACAGGTCAGTTGCAGCACCCGCTCCACAGGTGCCTGTTTCAGGCGCTCCAGTGTGGCGCTCATCAGCTTGTTATACTGGCCGAACAGAATAGCATTGATAATAAACTGGTGATCAAAAAACCATACGGCTTTCGGCCACAGATAGGCCCACCAGTAATAACGTGCCAGGTAGACCGGCATGCCATCCAGAAAATAACGGTAAAATCTGAACATCTACAGGCTCACCATACCACAACAGATAAACGGGAAGCGAGCCCGGTTTTCATATCATTTTTTCTTTCCGGCCGGTTTCATGCGGATACCGAACATCAGTCTGGCCACATCGCTGAAATGCCCGACGTAGTGAATGGTCAGGCCTTCACAGACGGAATCAGGCAATTCATCCACATCCACTTCATTGGCCGCCGGCAGAATCACTTCGGATATACCGAGACGTTTGGCAGCCAGCAACTTTTCGCGTTCACCGCCGATCGGCAACACTTCACCGGTCAATGTCATTTCACCGGTCATGGCGATACAGGCCGGTGCCTTGCCGAGTGCCAGTGACAGCAATGCCGTGGCCATGGCAATACCTGCACTGGGACCGTCTTTCGGCACCGCGCCTTCCGGCACATGGATATGCACAAAGGCCTTGTCGAAGAAATCTTCATCGGCACCGAAGCGCTTCAGATTCGCCGCAATATATGAATAGGCGATTTCCGAGGATTCCTGCATGACCTTGCCCAGCTGGCCGGTAATCTTCATACCGCGCCGGTCACGATGAATTACCGTGGCTTCCAGCGTCAGTGTTGTGCCGCCCATCGCGGTCCAGGCCAAACCGGTGGACAGACCCACGCCCTGCTTGATGGCCTGCTCACGGAAACGCGGCTTGCCGATATAATCAGCAAGATCGGACACACCGATACGTACAGGTATCGATGCACTGCCTTCCGCCAGCTTGCGTGCCACCTTGCGCAGAATCTTTTTCATCAGACCTTCCAGCCTGCGCACCCCCGGTTCCCTGGCATAATCCTCGACCAGATGCTGAATCACCGCTTTGGTCAGCGTGACTTCATTACGCGACAAGGCGTGCGCCTTCAACTGGGCCGGCCACAGATGTTTGCGGGCAATCTCCACCTTCTCGCTGGTCATATAACCGGGCAAGCGGATAATCTCGGCACGATCCAGCAACGGAGCCGGCACCGTATCAAGCTGATTGGCCGTCAGCAGAAACAGCACCTGCGACAAATCGAAACGCACATCCAGATAGTGATCCATAAAATCGGCATTCTGCTCCGGATCCAGTACCTCCAGCAGGGCTGAGGCCGGATCACCGCGGAAATCGGAGCCGATCTTGTCCACCTCATCGATCATCATCACCGGATTGGCCACTTCAACCCGTTTCAGCGCCTGTATAATCTTGCCCGGCATGGCCCCGATATAGGTGCGGCGATGGCCCTTGATTTCGGCCTCATCGCGCATGCCACCGACAGAGAAACGGTAAAACGGACGATTGACCGCTTCAGCAATCGCCTTGCCCAGCGATGTTTTACCGACACCGGGAGGCCCGACAAACAGGATAATCGAACCGCCCACCGCCTTTTTGCGCGCACCCACGGCAATAAATTCCAGGATACGATCCTTGACATCCTCAAGGCCGGAATGGTGCCTGTTCAATGCCCGCGAGGCACTGTTCAGATTATAACGCTCCCGGCATGTTTTCCCCCACGGCAAACAGGTCAGCCAGTCCAGATAGTTGCGCGTCACACTGTATTCCGGCGATGCGGTTTCCAGCGTGGCCAGCTTGTTCAGTTCCTCCTCAAAAGCGGCCCGGGCCTCATCGCTGAACGCCAGTTTCTTCGCCTTTTTACGAAATTCCCCGATTTCTTTTTCACGCGGATCTTCATTCAGGCCCAGTTCACGCTGGATTTCATGCAATTGCTCCTGCAGAAAGAATTTACGCTGCTGCTCGGAAACCCGCTCATCGATATTTTCACGGATTTTTGTCTGCACCTTGCTGACATTGAGTTCCCGGTTGAGCAGCGACACGACTTTCTTCAAACGCTCGAAAATCGGTTCCGTCTCGAGAATATCCTGTAAATCCTCGCGACTGGCTGTGGTCAGGCTGGCGGCAAAATCGGCCAGCCGGTTCGGCTCATTGACATCAAAGCGCGAGGCGAACATGCGCAGTTCTTCTTCATACAACGGATTATGTTTGAGCAGCTCCTTGATCGTATTGACGATCGCGACGGTATAGGCGCGCAGGGTGATGTTATCTTCATAGGTCGTTTCGGGCCGGTAATGGGCCAGTACGCGAATCGGGTTTTCACTGGAGAGGAATCCGTCAATACGGAAACGGCGTACGCATTCCACCACCAGATGCAAACCGTGTCCCTCAATTTCCACCGCCTTGGCAATGCGGGCCACCACGCCCACTTCATACAGATTCTCCGGTGCATAGGGCTGATTTTCATCGCGTACCAGCACCAGTCCGACATGCTGCTCATGACTGGCTGCCAGATCGCGGACTATCCTGCCCATTTCCTCACCTTCATAAACCAGCGGCACCACCAGGCCGGGAAACAGCGGCCGGTTGGACAAGGGTAACAGGGTTAATTGCGGAGGCAGCACATCTTCCGTGCGCACCAGCTGTGCCTGGCTGCTGTCGGAAGTTTCATCAAGAACTTCGGGGTCGTGTATCGTATCAGAACTCATGACTTGTTTTTAAGGTAAAATTCATTGAATTTCAAGCCTTGAATTTGCACACTGCTTACCCCACATTTGGGCAAACACATTCATCAAGGAGTTCCCATGCGCAGTTTCAAAGGCCTGTTTATGCTCATTATCACCAATTTACTGGTGTTTCTGACCCTGGCCATATCAGGAACCATTATTATCAATTTCATCCTGCCGGCCTTCGGCGTTGATCTCCGGGGTTCATTTGCCACATACCAGTTTGCCTGGGCCATGGTCTTCGGATTCGGCGGCGCCTTTATTTCACTGTGGATGTCCAAGCCGATGGCCAAACGCATGTACAAAATGCAACAGGTTATCAACCCGACCACGGAGAAAGAGAAGCTGGTCTACAACACGGTTCGGGAACTGGCACAACAGGCCGGCATCAAAATGCCGGAGGTGTGGGTATACTGGGATGATGCACCCAATGCCTTCGCCACCGGTCCAACCCGCAACAAATCGATGATTGCAGTCTCTTCCGGACTGGCCATGGCCATGACTGACAGCGAACTGAAATCCGTACTGGCACATGAAATGGGCCACGTAGCCAATGGCGATATGGTTGCCACCACCCTGTTGCAGGGGCTGATGAACACCTTTGTCTATTTCCTGGCCAGCATGATTGCACGGCTTGTCGCCAGCGCCGGTTCACGCGACGGGGAAATGAATTATATGCTTTATTTCATTGTCGATATCGTGCTGCAAATCCTGTTCTCGATTCTGGCCATGATTGTGGTGATGTGGCATTCACGCCGCCGTGAATTCAGGGCCGATGCCTATGCCGCCAGAGCCTACGGTGCCGACAACATGATCCGTGCCCTGCAGAAAATCGAATATCTGGCCCAGCGGACCGCACCGGTTGAGGAGGAAGAACAATCCGTACTGGCGCCCAAGGATGCGCTGGCAACCATGAAAATTCACGGCAAATCGAAGGGGATAATGCATTTGTTTGCCTCGCACCCCAGCACCGAAGCGCGTATTGCCGCGCTGCGGGCATTCTCCGGAAAATAATATACATGGTCGGGGGAACAGGATTTCAGGCGCCCCGCCCCCCTTTCCTGCATACAGCCCCGGTTTGACCCTTGACTGATCACCCCCGGTCCATGACTGTTCAAGCATGAAACATCAAACCGCCGCCATGCTGGTCATCGGCAATGAAGTGCTCTCCGGACGTACCCGCGAAGCCAATGCATGGCTGGCTGCGCAGGAACTGTTCAGCCGCGGCTGCAAGCTGGCGGAAATCGCCGTTATCCCCGATGTCGAAACGGCCATTGTGTCCAGCCTGAATCGTTTAAGAAATCAGTTTAATGCCGTCATCACATCCGGCGGCATCGGACCCACCCATGATGACATCACCATGGAATCGGTTGCGAAGGCTTTCGGGGTCGAACTGATTGAGCACCGTTTCATTGTGCAGGCCATGACCGAATATTATGGCAATGAAGGCATGAACGACGGCCGCAGACGCATGACCCGCGTACCGGCTACGGCTTCCCTGATCCGCTGCGACAAAACCATCGCCCCGGGCGCACGTATCGACAACGTCTATGTACTGGCCGGCGTACCGGATATCTTCGCCTCGCAACTGGAATCGATTCTGGATGATTTCGGCTCAACACCCTATCAGCGCCATGAAATCGAAGTGGCCCTGCCCGAAAGTCTGTTTGCCGCCGGCCTCACGGCCATTCAGCAGCAATACGATGATGTCGAAATCGGCTCCTACCCGGGCCGTTGCGGCTCCGACCCCTGCGGCAAGATATGCCTGTCCAGCCAGAACCCCGAACGCCTGAAACAGGCTGCAGCCGATGTCGCATCCATGCTGAAGGATTTATAAAGCCATCATCATCGCAATGAAAACATACGTATTATTTCGGTGCGACGGTCCCGAAGTGAGGAGGCAGACCTTGATGAAAGCTGAAGATTTCGACAATGCATTTGACAATGGTGAAAACATCATCGGACAACTCGACCTGTCCAAAAAACGTAGACCTGAACTGGAGCAGAAACGGGTCAATGTTGATTTTCCCGTCTGGATGATTCACCAGCTGGACAGGGAAGCCAAACGGCTGGGTGTCACCCGCCAATCGGTCATCAAGATGTGGCTTGCCGAACGCCTGAAAAAAGCCGCGTGATCTTGTTCTGCGCCACAATGCCTGGCAAGGGAACAATCACCCTGCTGCGTATAGTGTATTGATCCGAACAGCTTGTGGAACTCTGTATGTGGTTTTGTTTACCTTGGTATTAGTCGAATCCATTGGTTGGCATCGTCGCCCCCGTCAACCAGGTTCAGACATGGCTTGAGGCAGCTGTTTCACCAGTTCCGGATATCGTAGCCGGCATCTTTGTGACGGTACGGTCCAAAAAAGCTGCTGACACACTTTACTTCACACATTAAAATCATTGTTCTTGTGTGTAGAATCTTGCAGGAGGCGCTCATATGGCTACGAATCTCGCAATTGATGACAGGCTCATTGAAGAAGCAAAAGCCATTGGCAATCATCGCACCAAAAAAGGGGCCGTCACAGAGGCATTGCAGGAATATATCCAGCGTAAAAAGCAATTTGAAATTACCAGGCTCTTTGGCAAAATCTACTATGATCCGGATTATGATTACAAGCAGCAACGATCCAGACAGTGAAAATTATCATTGATACCTGTGTCTGGTCACTGGCGCAAGAAGAAATGCATTGCAGTCAGGCCGCTATGTAGAAGAGCTAACAGAGTTAATCAGGGATGTGCGCGCACAACTCATCGGGCCTGTGCGCCAGGAACTGCTAAACGGCATAAAATCAGACAAGCAGTTCATGCTGCTTAAAGGGCATCTCGAAGCTTTTGCCGACCTCGATCTGGAGCGGGAAGATTACGAGCTGGCGGCAGAGTATTTTAATCAGACAGGAAAGAAAGGCGTTCAGGGCTCCAACACAGATTTTCTTATCTGTGCTATTTCCACAAGACGCGATATGCCGATATTGACCACCGACAGGGGTTTCTATCATTATCAATCTGTACTGCCCATCAAACTTCATGAACCGGGCCGATAAAAACCCATGATCGGCACCATCGCCGCCATCGACCACACTCCAGACACGGAGGCAGGCAATTATTTGATCTGTTTCAGTTCGGTTGAAAGGATTACACGGAAATCATCATCCAAAGCAATCAGCCCACGATTCGTGATCTGGTAGCGCAACTTCTCGGTAGGCGTAGATCAACTGCTTGGTTATCTCGCATTATTGTGCTGCATGCATTTGTCAAAAAAACGCAAAAGACACCACGAGCCGCGCTTGAAGTTGCTCGCCAACGCCAAGAGGAGGCCGGATTATGAGCAAACTATCCGAACTGAAAAAACAATGGATGCAGGATGCAGACGTTCGCGAAGCCTACGATGCTCATGCTTATGAATTTGAGATTGCCCGCTCCCTGATTGAAGCAAGGTCAGATGCAGGGCTCACTCAGGCCGAGGTAGCCAAACGCATGGGCACAACCCAGTCCGTTATTGCCCGAATAGAAGGCGGATCACAATTACCCAGCATGAAAAGTATCATTCGTTATGCGGCTGCTATTGGGGCTCGACCGGTTCTTCAATTGGTGCGAGGAATCCGAGAAACAAGACCTGAGCCCTAAGCCGTTGATAAAGATACCGTGCGTGAGTTGCGCATCCCTGAAGGGAAAGGTTACCGCATCTACTACGCTTGGGAAGGTCAAAAAATATATTGGAGAGAGCATCATGGCTAGTGTGGCGTATAAAGCATCCGACTATTTGGCGACGCCTGAAGATATTGAAGCGGCAATGGAGGCTGAAACGTGACATT
>JAUZQH010000136.1 GCA_030951065.1 Mariprofundus sp.
GAAGAGCAGCGCAAAATCACCTGTGAACTGGCCAGTTACTCCGCATCGCTGGTGGTGATGGCGCATAAGGCGCAATCCCTGCTCACGGATGTTTACGGCATAGATAAGGAAAAGATCGTTCACATACCCCACGGCATACCGGATGTGAAACCGGATAAATCAGCTGTATTCCGACGCCAGCTCGGCCTTGAAGGGCGCAAGATACTGCTCACCTTCGGTCTGTTAGGCCCTGGCAAGGGTATCGAATGCATGATCAATGCGATGCCCGCCGTGCTTGAACAGCATCCCGATGCTGTATTCATTATTCTGGGCGAGACGCATCCGCATATCAAGAAAGAACATGGTGATGCCTACAGGCAGTCTCTGTTCCAGCAGGTCAGTCGGCTGGGTCTGAAAGAGCATGTGCTTTTTCATAACCGTTTTGTTGATATCGAGACCCTGACAAAATATATCACCTCAACCGATATTTATGTCAGCGCCTACCTGAACCGGGAACAGATCGTCTCGGGAACGCTCGCCTATGCCATGGGCCTTGGCGCAGCTATCGTGGCTACCCCTTACTGGTATGCAGAAGAACTGCTCGCTGATGGACGCGGCGTTATCACGCCCTTCCGTGATGTGGAGGCGATGGCAAAAGAGATATGCATCCTCTTGGGTGATGATAAAAAACGACACAGTATCTGCAAAAAAGCTTATGCTGCAGGACGCGCTATGATATGGGAAAAAGTAGGCAAACGATATGTAACATTGGCTGATGCAGCTTTAAGTCGCACCAAAGACAAACCCATTGCGCAGATGGTTGAACGCGAACATGAACGGATTATTAATGAGCTTCCCGAGATCAACCTTAACCACCTGAAGATCATGACCGATGATACAGGGATGCTCCAGCATGCCAAATACTCCACTCCCGACCGTCATCATGGCTATTGCGTCGATGATAATGCCCGTGCTCTGATCGTGGCAGGCATGCACTACTCCCTGTTCAAGGAACCGTCTGTTATCCCGCTGATCCAAACCTATCTGTCTTTTATGCACCACGCGTTCAATCCTGAACAGAAGCGTTTCAGGAACTTCATGTCCTATGACAGACGGTGGCTGGAACAGAGCGGCAGCGAAGATTCACATGGGCGTTCTATGTGGGGACTTGGCATCACAGTAAAATGCGCCCCCAACGCATCCATTCGCCATTTGGCGGCAAGCCTCTTTCTGGATGGGCTTCCCCTGCTGACCAGCTTCTCTGCTCCCCGCGCATGGGCTTTCGCCATATTGGGACTTCAGGCTTATATGGAGGTGTTCGGCGGCGATGCAAAGGCTCGAAGGATCAGACAGGAACTGGCGGAGAAGCTTTTTGCGCTCTTTGGCCAATGCGCTTCCAAAGATTGGCCATGGTGTGAGGAAACCGTCACCTACGCCAATGCAAAAATACCCCATGCACTGCTCCTTGCAGGCAAGTGGATACCCAACCCCGAGATGTATCAAACAGGACTTGATTCTCTGTCATGGCTGCTGGAGAAGCAGACCGCCCCCGAAGGCCACCTCTCGATCATAGGCAATGCCGACTGGCATCATCGCGATGGTCGTTCGGCCACATTCGATCAACAACCCATAGAGGTCGCATGTCTTATCGAAGCCTGTATCGCGGCATTTCGCTCCACCGGAGAGATGAAGTGGCTTGAACAGGCCAAAACAAATTTAGGCTGGTTTCTTGGCGAGAATGACCTTCACAAGCAGGTTTGCAATCTGGAGACAGGCGGCTGTTGTGACGGTATTGAAGCTGTTGGGGTGAATGCCAATCAGGGCGCTGAATCAACCCTGTCATGGCTGATCTCCCTGCTCACCATGTACGAAATCATGGGGGATGGTGTTCTGGTAGATAGACCTTAGCGGTTCATTCTTCATGGCGCATCTGTTGCAACGCATAGGCTCGTAACAATGCCCGATTGCGAAAGGTGTTTATCCATCACTCTATATTCCTTCGTTGTAAAAAAATCCCTGAAGATGGTATACCCTGAACCCACCTCAATGAGTTGGAATACCGAGCTCTTCTTCAGTGATTGGCATCAACTGACCATTTCGGGATGTCAGGCCCAGTTTCTTTTCCGCCACCATAAAATCTCTTCGAGGCAATAACTCGAGAATTTTATCGTTCAACGATCTACTTCATTGTCGTACGCGCTTGTATTGTCTGAAAACTTTCCTCGCACTGTTAGCCTTTGCACCAAAAAACATGTTACTGCCCATCCTTTTCAATAATCGAAATTTCACACATGGCCATGCCCCTCCTCCTTATCGTCACAACTACGAATCATCAACTGAATGAATGGAAGGCATGCGTAATCAATACCAGCCGTTCTCCTTGAACGAGAACACTTCGGTGCCGGCAAGCAGAAAGTGATCGAGAATTTTAATTTCCAGAGGGGAACATGCCTCGGCCATGCGACGGGTCAGATCGATATCTTCCTGGCTGGCTCGGGCTGTGCCGCCGGGGTGATTGTGGAACAGAATCAGACCCTTGGCATCCAGTTCAAGCGCCCGTTTCACCAGGTTGCGTGGATAGACCGCAGTGCGGTCCACCGTGCCTTCGAATAAAATCTGGGTCGCCACATGCCGATGTTGCTGATCGGTAAATACAGCGCCGAAACACTCCATACCCCGCCCCTGCAACAGCATCCTCAAATGTGCCTTTACCTTTTCCGGTCGATCAAACACCTTCTTTCCGGGCAGACCGGAAGCCAGGTAACGAATTTCGACTTGGCGGATAAGGGTTAGGAAAACCGCGCCTTTCTCACCCACGCCTCTGGTTTGGGAAAGTTCCGCAGCTGTTGCATCAAACACACCGGCCAGCGTACCGAAAGTGTTCAACAAACGCTTGGCAATCGGTTTCACATCAATACGCGGAATCGCATAGGTAAGCAGCAACTCAAGCACTTCATAATCGTGAAACCCGTCAAATCCGTGCGCAGAAAAACGATTTCTCAGCCGTTCCCTGTGTCCTTTAATCGTCTCGTCCATGGTTCCCTTATATAAACTCAGAACAGTCTTTGCGTCAAACAAACATACCTGCCAGCAGTTTTATTCGACACGACCCGCTGTCGGGCGCTAAACTGTAGCCATGCGACATTTGCGACATCAGCTCATCACACTGCTCGATCAGGCGCGCCGTCAGCACCGTATGGACTCAGTCCAGCCACGTTTGATGGCCGCGCTGGTACAGGATTTTCTCACCCTGCTTCCCAAAGGCAAAAGCAAGCGTGTGGATATGCGTGCCCGCACCCTCAGCCACGGCAATCTGCATCGGCATATTTTCACCATTCGCTGCCCTGATCAGGCTTTTTATCTGGATGCGATCAAAGGCTACCTGCTGCGCCAGGGCATCCAGCCCATCGGGCAGCAAACGATGGTCGCCAGAATGGCCTGCGGGCCTGATGGCTGCGAACTGGAGCTACGCAGCCCCGATGTTCATGATGAAGATAATTTTATGTTTATCGCTCTGCATATATCAGCCACGCTATCACCCGATCCTGAACCGATCAGAATAGATATTCAGGCTATATTGCAGTCTGTCGACCTCTCGGTCACTGATTTTTCCCGCATGCGCCAGTCAATCGGACAGTATATCGCCCGCTTGATGCCCGAGAAGCCGGATGCTGCTGCCCTGCTTGACTGGATGAACGATAATCACTATCTATTTTTCGGCATGCAACACGGCGACATACGGCTAGGCCTGTTGCGTAACAAGCGTGTACTCAACCGAGTCATCCCCAACCTGCTGGATAGCTTGCAACATTGCGTTTCGACACAGGCTCCGGGTTTGATGTGGGTCAATTTGGCAGCCGCGCAACATTATCTATACAGCGCCGCCAATATCGAAGTGGTACAAGTCTGCTGGACAGGGCCGGATGGTAACATGGAAACCGCATTGATTATCGGCCATTGTTCACGCAGTGCGCGTTTTGCCAATGCCAGTTATTTACCCATCATCGCTTCGGGCTGGCGCCAACTGGCCGACGACCCGCTATTGCAACATTCTGCTTTTTACCGGCGCGAGATTCGCACCCTGTTCGACCGTATGCCCAAGCGCATCCTGTTAACCACCAACCCTTCCGACTGGCTGGAGCCACTGAAAGCCATTATTGATCTGGCCAATCCACTGCAACTGGTAGCCACAATATTACCTTCACAGGAAGGTGACCTGGATACCCTGATGATCGCCATGACAGCCAAACGCTACGGCCCGACAGTATTGCAACGCATGCTGACATCACTGCATGGTGCCGGTCTGAACACACATGGGCATGAATCATTCGGTATTGGTCCGCACCGCATTATCCTGATCGGTATTGATCAGCAGAAGCCGGATATCAGCGCTGAAAAACTGCATGACCTTATTCGCCAGTGTATTGTATTCTGGAAAGATCTTGCCAAGGCTGAATTACTCAAACATGCCGATATTTTTGATATCCCTGAAACACTGAAAGAACTGGAATCTATACCTCCGCTGTATCAGGAGTTATTCCCGCCGGCCCAGTTCACCGGAGATATCCAGATGCGACGCCGTGTATTGGCCAACCGACGCAGCTGCGTTCATATCGCCCCCCGGGACAAACCCGGCCATAAAATTGAATTAAGAATCTATTCCCTGCAACAACCATCACTTGGCACACTGGTCGATATTATTCGCGCCTTTGACCTCGACCCGATTCAGGAAGCCGTCGTCCCTTTCGGCAAAGATCCGGAATGCGCGGAGTCGCCGCAAAGCGGCTGTGGCTGTATCCATATTTCATCCCTGACCTGCCGTTCCCCCCGCCATCTGGATACTGAAGATGACAGCCGGCTCAGACGTGCTCTGGCGCTGGTACTGAACGGCGAAGCAGATCGTGATCCTCTCAATGCACTGCTGATCCGAGCCGGACTGGATATTGATGCTGTTGCCATCCTGATCACCCTGCGCAATCATCTGATTCAACTGATGCCGGATGCCGCCAAATTGCCACTGACTGATATGATGCTGCGCCACGCGTCGGTATCTGCATCCCTGCACCGGATGTTTGCCGCCCGTCATCTGCCTGATATGCAGGAAACCCATCTGACAGAATCGCGCGAGGCCTTCCATCAAGCCATGCAGCATGTCGCTTCCCTGAGCGATGACCGCTGGTTCCGTGCTCTGGCCGAACTTGCCGAAGCATCGTTGCGCACCAATGCATTTATTCGCGAAACCGGCACTCCTGTCGGCATCAAAATTGATCCCCAACAACTCAGCTTCACCGTGCACCCGAAGCCATACCGTGAAATCTTTGTGCATGGTGTGCATATGGAAGGCATTCATCTGCGCGCCGGCCCTATTGCTCGCGGAGGCCTGAGATATTCTGATCGCCCGGCTGATTTCCGCACTGAGGTGCTGGAACTGATGAGCACACAGGTCATCAAAAACGGTCAGATCGTGCCAACCGGTTCGAAAGGCGGCTTTGTGATACGCGATGGTAACGGGCCTGATTTTGTATTGCAGCAATATCGCCAGTTTATCCGCACACTGCTGGCTCTGACCGACAATATGAAAAATGGCAAAATAATTCCACCGGCCGGCATGGTGATTGCACCCCAGGATCTCAATGATCCATATTTTGTAGTCGCGGCCGATAAGGGAACCGCACATTTTTCCGATGATGCCAATGAGGAATCCCAAGCTGCCGGTTTCTGGCTGGATGATGCCTTTGCCAGCGGCGGCCGGTACGGCTATGACCACAAAGTGGTCGGCATTACTGCACGCGGTGCCTGGGTATGCGCCGCTCACCTGTTTGCCAAACTGGGCATCGATGCCTATTCCGACCCGATTTCCTGTGTGGGTATCGGCGATATGGGCGGTGATGTGTTCGGTAACGGCATGCTATTGAACCCCAACCTCAAGCTGGTTGCAGCATTTAATCACCGCCATATCTTTCTCGACCCGCAGCCTGATGTTGGCAAAGCATTTGCAGAACGACAGCGGCTATTTACCGCAGTCCGTGGATGGGATGAGTA
>JAUZQH010000137.1 GCA_030951065.1 Mariprofundus sp.
CTGCACCTGTTCAAAGTGATCAGGACTGCCGGTCATGCCATGCAAAAGCCATAAATAGAGCGGTACGAACAAGACCAGGATTAAACCACTGGCCCGATGTGCCAGGCTGGCAATCATACCCGGTTGCCAGCGATAGATGGATAACCTTGGCGATAATGGCCGCTCGCGCTGTTCAGGCCGTTCGCTCATATTGGCAATCCTCCTTATCCGGATGTTGTAAACAATGATCAGTCAACACTAGACCCGTTTATTGTGTCTTTCCACCCTGTTCAATACGCTGGCGCATCTCCGCCACGACCCTGGCCAGTTCACCGGCCAGATACCAGCCGCGATCTTCTCCTGCCTTGCCATGCAGCGCCACTGTAGCGGAAATGAGAATGCCCGGATCCGTTTCATCAGCATTTGTCCGGGCCAGTTGTGCGCCTATCATTCCAGACAGCACATCGCCGGAACCGGCGACCGCCAGTTGCGCCGAACCGAAAGGGTTGAGATAAATATCTTTCTGAGGCGAAGCCACAAGGGTTTCTGAGCCTTTCAACACCACCCAGCAGGCATAACGTGAAGTCAGGGCAAGTATTGATTTCTTACGGTCACCCTGCACATCTTCGATACTTGTTCCAAGCAAGCGGGCCGCTTCTCCCGGATGCGGTGTAATCACAGTCATTTGTTTTCTGCTCGCCAGCTGCTGTTGCAGCGGCTGACTTTCAGCAATGATATTAAGTGCATCCGCATCAATCACAGTTGATTTATCTGATTCCAGTATTGAAGACAGCAACAACGCCTGTGACTTGCCCCAGCCCGGACCAACAACTACAGCATCGGCACCATGCCAGTCCGCCTGAGATTCCCGATGCACCATCACTTCCAGGCAGGACGATGCAACCACAGACCAGACGTCATCCGGACAAACAATACTGACAAGACCTGCTCCGGCAGCATAGGCACCGTGGCCTGCCAGTTGCGGTGCGCCCGTAAAGCCGGATGACCCCCCAAATATCCAGACATGCCCATAGCTGCCCTTATGGGACAACCGCCTCCGATGAGGCCAGGCACGATGCAGAAAGCGATCATGGATTACACTGGCACTGTTAATACAAAAAGCATCATTTTCATCCGCACTTGCACATGACTGTACCCATGCCTTCCGAATGGATGCTGCATCGATACCAATTTCGGCAACGTCCAGTAACTTGCCGGTATAATCACGACCGGAATTCAGCCAATGTCCCCATTTGGTAGCAGCAATCGGCAAGGTAAAATCAGCCCGCACAGCATCACCCAGCACTATCCCTGTATCCGCACAAACCCCACTGGCAATATCGACACTAAGTACCGGTCGATCCGTTTGATTGATCCGCTCGACCACCTCACGCATTTTTCCCTGTAAAGGCCGGTTCAGGCCAGTGCCGAAAACGGCATCGACAACCATCACAGCTCTAAGCAACCAGCGATCAAGTTCCAGAAGACAGTGTTCGGAACAGGCTTCACGTATTTTAGTGCCGGCATCGCGGGCTTTGTCGGCATGTGCTTTACTATGACCAGCCAATGCGTCAACAGGGACAAGGGTGACGACTGTAACCGGAATGCGTCGTTGTCTGAGAAAATATGCCGTTGCAAAACCATCCCCGCCATTATTACCCGGGCCAGCCACGATAACGACGCGGCCGTAATCCGGCATATGATTGAGCACGGCGATTGCAGCCGCACGACCTGCACGCTCCATCAGGGTGAAGGCAGAAGTACCGGTACTGATGCTCGACTGCTCGGCCAGTCGCATCTGTTCAGCAGTCAAAATGTGTATTTCACTCATTACCCCCCCTTTTTTTCCTGATGTTCAGTATGAACAGGCCCTAAATCCGCAATCTCACAAACTCCCTGTTATAGCGTATGATTGTCAACAAAAAAGCGATCTTACCACAGGAGAATCAGCGTACATAGCCAAACCAAAGATTATGACACCCTTATCAGATACATGGAAAGATGCTATTATACAGATACTGGTGAAACAAAAGGGAGGCATACGCCGTTAAATGAACCATCGACACGCCATTCTGGTTATCGATGACCAGGCTGCGATTCGCGATATCATCGCTGATCTGCTCATGGAATTTGAATTGGCTGATCGGGTCGAAGTGGCTCGATCTGTCAAGGAAGCCGAGCAGGCGCTAATCAATCATCACTGGGATGCCGTTATCACCGATATGAGTCTGGGTGACGGCAAGATCCTCGATGTGATTGAATCTTTGCAGCAACAGGATTATGCACTTCCGCCCATTCTTCTGATAAGCGGTTTTCTCTACGGCCAGTCCTTACAACGCGCCAAAGCACTTGGCATCAAGCATATCCTGACCAAGCCGTTTATCCCCACCGATCTGCTTGACAGCCTGCAACAAATATTCGCATCGGATGAAAATATCCATGACTAACCTTACCCAAACCATTGTGCGCTATAGCTGGCTGCTGATACTGATTTCCGGCATAGCCCTGTCCTTGCTTCAGTACAATTACATGCGGGACATGGACCGCCAAATGCTCAGCGATGCAATTGCCGAACGCAGTCAGGTCAAACTGGACTCTATTCGCAAGCTTCTGCAACAGCACGGGGATATTACTCGTTTATACCTGACGTTTGTACGCAACGATTTACAGAACCGGGGCGTTATCGAAAAAAATGAAATAATCACCTTTTCGCGGTCACTCATGGCCACGCACTCCGATGACCTGTATGCCGCCATGGTACTCCCTCCAAAGGGTATGGGCTCAGTCATGCTCATGAAAAAGGATGGCAGCATCTCCGATATACTACCGGCCAACATCAGGCTGCCGGCCAAAGATGCAAGCGACGGACTACAGATCAGCATACGGGATAACAAGATAATCCGTTTCGTCTCCAGTGGCATGGCAAACGATGCAACCGCCTATGTGGTTTGCGACTGGAGCATCGAAGCCCTGATTCGGCAGGCCATAGAGACCACGCGGATTGCCGGGCTGGATGTCCGGCTGACATTGGAAACGACCGATAAGCCGGTCACCGTTTTTTTTCACCGTTCACGCGCCGGGCGGACAGAAAACCTTTTGAATGAGCATACATGGCAAGGCTCTTTCAATATCCGGAACGCCCGTTTCACCGTGCACACCCGGGCCACGGAATCTCTGGTCAGACAATTTTCCGGATTCAGGCCGCTGGGAGCGCTGCTGGCCGGCCTGATGATTACCATGCTGCTCACCCTGTTTATTTTCAATCGTATCCGGGCCAACATTATCCTGGACAAAAAAGTGGAAGTACGTACACATGCGTTATCCGCAGAAAGGGCAAAACTGGCAGCAGTTATCGATTATGCCAAAGATGCCATTCTACTGGTGAATGAGCAGGGAAATATCCTGCGCAATAATCCTGCTGCCTGTGCTATATTCGGTTATGAAAAACAGGAATGGGATCAACTGACAGTTCACGACCTGGTGCCCGCTCGCACCCGTGAGCAACATCAACAATGGTTTGATGCCGAAGTCGACGGACAAACCGACCTGGTGATTGGGCAGGTCAGGGAATTGCATGCCCAGCGCAAAGACGGAACGGTATTTCCTTGTGAAATTACCGTCACTGACTTTATCGCTGCTGGCGCACGCCATTTCTCTGTGATGCTGAGCGACATCACCGCGTTCCAGCACAGCCAGTGGAGACAACAAACTCTTCTGCACCTGCGCGCTGTCAGCCAGCGCCACACCCCCCTGCATCCCCGTCTGAAGAAAATGCTTTCGGCCATGCTCGATTGTCCCTGGCCCATCACTGCAGCTGCGATCTATATCGCACAGAAGGATCAATTATGGCTGATCGCCAGCCAGGGCTGGCGTGCCGATGAAAAGCGACGACATTCGCATATTGCCACCGGTCGCTGCCTGTGCGGCGAACCGACCGAAGGTCCGCACATGCCGTGCGCTACAACATCATTCAACCAGCATCACCGTACGGTCTCTCTGCCAGTCATGCATGAAGAACATCAGATCGGGCTGCTGTATCTGCAACTATCAAACGACAATACTATGCCGAAAATATTTTCCGATTTTTGCCAACAGGTATATGAAATTATTACTGCCACTCTGGTGCGGGAACACGTTCGACAGGTGCTTGAAGGCAGTGAAAGCAAACACCGCCAATTGGTGGAAACAACGCCCATCGGCATCATCATCCAGAGTGGTGGCATTATTCAATATGCCAATCCTGCAGCACAATCCATGCTGGGCATCGATGATAGCGCCCCCCTTTTACAGCGTGAACTACTGCCCATTGTTCACCCTGATGACCGCGCCACCTTTGACGAAATGATGCAGCGTTTGCAACAGGGCAACCATGTCGAACCCGCAGAGATGCGCATGCAACAGCATGACGGTAACTTTTTCTGGGCAGAGATTCGCGGTGTCCCTGTCGTCTATGAAAGCAATCCGTCTGTACAGGTACTGATTCACAATATCAGCGATCGTAAAATGGCTGAAGAAGAATTGACCCGGTTGTCCTATACAGATGCCCTGACCGGATTACCCAACCGGCGTCTCTATATGGATAGACTGGAACAGGCCTGCAATATGGCTATGCGTAGCAATCGCCAGCTGTGCCTGCTGTACCTGGATCTGGATCGTTTCAAGGCCATCAATGATACGCAGGGCCACGCCTGTGGAGATCTGGTGCTGAAGACCGTTGCAACACGCATTCAGGATACACTGCGGGCATCGGATACTGCAGCTCGTATGGGCGGTGATGAATTCGCGATTTTATTGCCGGAAACAGACATGACCAGCGCCTTAAGGGTAGCGAATAAGCTGTCAGGAATCCTGCAGCAACCGATGACACTGTCCGGTCAGAAATTAAGTATTGGTGCCAGTATCGGTCTGGCCAGTTATCCTGAGGACGGCCTGGATAGTGATACCCTGCTAAGGCATGCTGACAACGCCATGTACCATGCCAAACAAAAACATATGGGTATCCACTGCTTTTCCGCCGAAATGGAAGAATCAGCCAGACATCATATCCAGCTGGAGGGTGAACTTCGGGAGGCGGACAAGCGCGGCCAGTTTGAGTTATATTATCAAGCCCAATACAGACTGGATGACAATGGAACACATTTTACCGGTGTTGAAAGTCTGATCCGCTGGAAACACCCTGAACTGGGCATGATTTCACCAGCCGAATTTATTCCGATCGCCGAGGAAGCCGGCCTGATCCGGTCGATTACCGGCTGGGTTATCGGCGAGGCATCACGCCAGGCTCTGCTCTGGCAACAGCAGGGTTATCGCCCCAACAAAATAGGCATCAATGTGTCGGCGGCGGAACTGATGCATATAGGGTTGGCAGAGGATATTCTGGCTCATATCAGCAAGGCGGGGGCAAACCCGGAATGGTTTGAAATTGAAATTACCGAAACTGCGG
>JAUZQH010000138.1 GCA_030951065.1 Mariprofundus sp.
AAACCTTTGCCGAAAATCTCGGTGTGAAAGTCGATCATATTGATGCTGCCGAGGTCTTTCTAAATGCGCTTGGCGGTGTTTCAGACCCGGAAGCCAAGCGCAAAATTATCGGTCGTGAATTTGTGCATGTATTCCAGCGGGAAGCGGAAAGAATGCCCAATGCCAAATGGCTGGCTCAGGGCACAATTTATCCGGATGTGATCGAATCTGCCGGTTCCAAAACCGGCAAGGCCCATACTATCAAGAGTCACCATAATGTCGGTGGTTTGCCGGATACCCTGCATCTGAAATTGCTGGAGCCACTACGTGATTTATTCAAGGATGAAGTGCGTGAACTCGGTGTGGCACTCGGTTTGCCCCGGGAGATGGTTTATCGACACCCGTTCCCGGGACCCGGCCTGGGGGTTCGTATTCTTGGCGAAGTCAAAAAAGAATATGCTGATTTGCTACGGTTGGCTGATGCGATTTTTATTGAGGAACTCGTCGCATCCGGCTGGTATGATAAAACTTCGCAGGCTTTTGTTGTATTTCTACCGGTGAAGTCGGTCGGCGTGATGGGTGACGGACGCACCTATGAATGGGTAGTGGCTTTGCGTGCAGTGCAGACACAGGATTTTATGACAGCGCACTGGGCCGAATTACCACATGCATTGCTGGCCAAGGTATCCAATCGCATTATCAATGAGGTACGCGGTATCAACCGGGTGGTGTATGATGTGTCCGGCAAGCCACCGGCAACGATTGAATGGGAATAAATCGCATCTGAAAAAACTTCTGCTATAATTGCAGGATTCAACAGATAAGGGGAAGAATATGCACATGAAGAAGACAATGATTGCAGCTGTGTGTCTGGCCATGCTGGCTGCCTGCTCGCAGCAAGCGGAGGTCAAGAAAGCCAAGCCTGCCGGTTTGAATCTGGACAATGACAAGGCCAAGCTCAGTTATGCTATCGGTATGGATATCGGCACGTCGCTGAAATCACTCAATGCAGATATGGATCGTGCAGCATTGACTGTGGCGATCAATGATCGCCTTGATGGCAAGCCGTTGAAATTGAATGACGAGGATGCAGCTAAGGTAAAACAGGAATTTTTCAAGAAACGTGCAGAGGAACAGGCCGCAAAACAGAAAGCTGCAGCTGAAAAGAACAAAGTAGATGGCGCAGCATTTCTTGCCGAGAATGGCAAAAAGGAAGGCGTGACCACAACCGAGAGCGGTTTGCAGTATGAAGTGATTACACAGGGTGATGGTGCCAAACCCAAGGCAACGGACAAGGTCACGGTGAATTATCGTGGAACACTGATTGATGGCACCGAATTCGATTCATCCTATAAACGCGGCAAGCCGGTCACATTCCCGCTTAATGGCGTGATCAAGGGCTGGACTGAAGGTGTGCAGCTGATGAATGTCGGTTCCAAATACAAATTCGTATTGCCTGCTGAACTGGCTTATGGCGAGCGCGGCGCCGGTGGAAAAATCGGCCCGAACAGTACGCTGGTGTTTGAGGTGGAACTGTTGGGTATTGGCGAGCCCAAGCCAGCCGATGCAGCTGCAACAGACAAAGAGGCGACAACAGCCAAAGCGGCTGATGAAGCCAGGGCAGCAAGCTCAAAATAGTGACTCTTTAATAATCAAGGATGTGGATACAACATTAACCCCTTCTTCCGCCTGTTCGGGAGGAGGGGTTTTTCATGACGGGTTCTGAGAGGTGATCATGTTAAAGCAGTACAAGGTATGGGATGCACCGACACGGGTGTTTCACTGGGTCAATTTTGTCAGTGTCATGCTGTTGATTCTGGTTGGCACGCTCATGCTTTATAAGAAGGATCTCGGCATTGTCAGTCTGGATGCCAAGATTGCTATCAAGGAACTGCATGTGGTGATTGGTTATATATTTGTGCTGAACCTGATGATCCGGCTGGCCTGGGGCTTTATCGGCAATCGTTTTGCCCGCTGGAGTGCAATCCTGCCGGGTGCAGGCTTTGGCAATACTGTCTCGGCCTATGTCGCCAGTATCAAGCGCGGTGAACCGCAACAGTTTCTGGGGCATAATCCACTGGGCCGATTGGCGGTGGTGTTTATGATGTTGTTATTGATGTCACAGGCGGTAACCGGTCTGGTCCGGGCCGGTACCGATGTTTATTATCCACCATTCGGTTCGATATTTGCCGCACAGGTAGCTGCCGATGGTGTCGATCCGGCAACGATCAAGCCTTATGACAAGACAGGTACGGATGCCACAAAGTACAAGGCGTTGAAAGAATTCAAACATATCTATGGCGAGATTCACTATTACACGTTCTTTGCACTGCTGGCGATGATCCTGTTGCATATCTTTGTCGTAGCGCGGGCAGAGATCACAGAAGGCGGAGGCCTGGTTTCAGCCATGTTTTCCGGCAGGACAATCTTGTCGAAAGAACCGGAAGATTTGGATGACCGTTCACGCTAACTTTAACGAGCCTCAAATTCTCACAACATAAGGCAGGGCAACCAAAACAGAACCAACAATCACAAGCAGGAATACATTGGATATAAAATACGGAAAGATAAACAGGGCAATGCCGGCTACCAGGGGAACGGCTGCCCTTTGTTTTTTTCCATAGACAAAGAATCCGAGGCCGATTGCTCCGAACACCATTCCCCAAATAAGTTGCGCTGAGCTTTCCATTTAGCCTTGATGGTAATGAGGTTGAATACGCATGACCAAACCCCTTTTAGGCTTCGGGAGACAGTTGAATTCAGCTCCCGAAGGGTTGTCCATATCGAATGTTTCTAACACTTGCGCTATTTGTAAGACTGACCCAGTTACCGCACGATCACATCAAAGCAGCGCGGGCAAAGTTCATTGTGCACGTCGTGATCGGGCTGGGCAGCTTCACCGAAATTCCAGCAGCGCGGGCATTTTACACCATCTGCAGCTTTGATGGAGATGGCATCACCGGATTCCACCCTGGCGACAATGAACAGCTGTTCCCAGCTTTCGCCCAGCGATCTGACAAATGATTCGTCCAGATTCGGCACTGTGATGGTAGCGGCAATAGAGGAGCCGACCACTTTATCTTTTTTAGCTTCATCGAAGGCTGTATTGACCTGTTCCCGAATGGCAAAGAAGGATGCCCATGCGTCTTCATCAATACTGATATCGGCAACCGGGTGGAAGGTTTGCAAATGGATGCTCTTTTCATCCGACCCGGGCAAGTGTGACCATGCTTCTTCGGCAGTGAACGGCAGAAGCGGTGCAATCAGGCGAATCAGAGTGTCGGCCAGATCATAGACGGTGGCACGTGCCGATGCGCGGCGTGCGGAGTCTGCCCCGTCGCAATAGAGGCGATCCTTGATGATGTCGAGATAGAATCCACCCAGATCGACGGCGCAGAAGTTATGAATCTCCTGATGGATACGGTGAAACTGGTAGGTTTCGTTGCAATCATGCACATGATGCTCCAGACGCGACAGGCGATGCATGGCCCATTGATCCAGCGGTACCCGTTCAGCCAGCGGCACCCCATCGTGTTCAGGGTTGAATCCGTTCAGATTGCCCAGCAGGAAGCGGATCGTATTGCGGATACGGCGATAAGCCTCGGCCAGTTGTTTAATGATTTCATCGGAGATACGGATATCCGCTGAATAATCCGAGGATGCAATCCACAGGCGCAGGATGTCAGCGCCCATCTGCTGGATGATTTTTTGCGGTGCAATCACATTGCCCTTTGACTTGGACATCTTGTTGCCGTTTTTATCGACCACAAAACCGTGTGTCAGTACACCTTTGAATGGTGCAACGCCACGTGTACCCACACTTTCCAGCAATGATGACTGGAACCATCCGCGATGCTGATCTGAGCCTTCCAGATAGAGATCGGCGGGGCTGCTCAAATCATCACGCTGTTCCAGTACACAGGCATGGGTGCTGCCGGAATCGAACCAGACATCGAGGATGTCGGTCTCTTTTTCAAAATCGGAACCGCCGCAATCGGGGCAGGTGGCACCATCGGGCAGGAAATCGGAGACATCTTTGGCAAACCACACATCGGCACCGTTTTCTTCCACTTGTCTGGCAATGGCTTCCACCACTTCAGGCGAAGTGACTTTATGCGAGCCGCAGGCGCAGCGGATAACTGTGATCGGTACCCCCCAGTTGCGCTGGCGCGATACGCACCAGTCCGGACGCTGTTCGACCATGGTACGGATACGGTTTTCGCCCCAGGCCGGAATCCAGGCTGTTTTCCCGATCGCTGCCAAAGCTTTATCGCGCAGGTTATTGTTGTCCATGGAGATGAACCATTGCGGTGTGGCGCGAAAAATCAGTGGTTTATGGCAGCGCCAGCAGTGGGGATAGGAATGTTTGATCTGGCTGGTCTCGAGCAGCGCCCCGCAGCCTTGCAAATGTTCGACCATGATGGCATTGGCCTGATAAACGTGACGACCTTCGACCACGGGCGTACCTTCGACAAACACGCCGGTATCACCAACCGGATTGAAGGCTTTAAGGCCGTATTTCATGCCAATCTCATAATCTTCCTGGCCGTGGCCGGGGGCGGTATGCACTGATCCGGTACCTGCTTCCAGGGTGACATGATCTCCGACGAGAACCGGGGCGTCCTGATCCAGATAGGGATGACGAAAACGGCGTTTATCCAGAGCGCTGCCCCTGAAACGGGCAATGACTTCACCTGTGGCGCTGATTTCATCCATCACACCAGCACGCAGTTCCTCGGCCAAAATCAGAATTTCTCCGACACTCAGGTTGGCATTGTCACCGGTATCGGTGATTTTCACTGCTGCATATTCAAAATCCGGGCCTACAGAGACCGCCAGGTTGGCCGGAATCGTCCAGGGAGTGGTGGTCCAGATGACGATGGATATCTGTTCAGCATGGCCACCGAGTGACGGATTGATATCGCTTAAATCCTCACCTGCGGCGAATTTCACATAGATGGAATGGGACGTATGATCATCATACTCCACTTCGGCTTCTGCCAGCGCCGTAGCACATGAAACGCACCAGTGCACCGGCTTGGCTCCTTTATACAGACCCCCGTTGGCAAGGAACTTGCCGATTTCACGTACTGTATTGGCTTCGAAATGGTAGTCCATGGTGACATATGGATTTTCCCAGTCACCGGTAATACCGAGTCTTTTGAATTCTTCACGCTGCACATCAATCTGCCCTCTGGCATAGTCGCGGCATTCACTGCGGAATTCGGAATCGGAAATATCCTCTTTTTTACGTTTCTTTTTCTTGAATTTCTCTTCGACTTTCAGCTCAATGGGCAGGCCGTGGCAATCCCAGCCCGGCACATAGGGCGCATCGAACCCCATCATGGTGCGTGAGCGGATGACGATATCTTTTAACACTTTATTGACAGCATGGCCGATATGAATGCTGCCATTGGCATAGGGCGGTCCATCATGCAGCACGAATTTGGGCGCACCCTTGCGTGCCTCACGAATCCGGGCGTAGAGATTGATATCCTCCCACGCGGCCAGTTGTTTCGGTTCATTGTTCGGCAAGTTGCCGCGCATCGGAAAATCGGTTTTCGGCAGGAAAACGGTTGGCCGATAATCGAAGGTGTCTTGTGTTTGTTTGTCGTTGCCCACTGTATGCTCCACTCGTTCATTCAAAGGCCGCGGATAATATGCAAATCCATTGCTTTTGTCTCAGGTGAAATATAACTGTATGACATCTTGCATCGGGTTGATTTAATACAAGAGGAATTTCAGCGGCGATTCGTGCCACCATCGAAGTATCCCGTTAAATAAAACCAACTATTTTACTCAGGTAATGTTTATGCTACAATGAAAAAGTTGAATTCTATTTTCAGAAATTACATCCACAGGGGATATCTATGGTGAAAACACTTTCTGACAGGTTGAGCGAAGTTGATGGAAGAACGTAACTTGTAAGTGGCGGCGGATGAGCATCGCGGTACTATTCATTGTCACAGCCCGATTTGGAAATGCTGGAGATATTGACCATACCAAGTGGATGTTGGTCGAATTCTTTTTGAAGGTAAGAGGGAGAAGATATGACCAAATTGGCTATTATTCAAAAAGCACCGGTATTTCTCGATAAAGAAAAAACCATTGCCAGGGCAGTATTATCGGTTCGGGAAGCTGCAGGCGAAGGTGCTGAACTGGTGGTGTTCACAGAAACCTTTATTCCCGGTTATCCGGCGTGAATATGGCGATTGAGGCCGGGTGGCGATTGGGCACTGTCGGAAGAGATACATGCACTTCTTCTGGAAAATGCTGTCAATCTTGCAGGTACGGATTTATTACCTCTTTGTGAAGCGGCAAAACAATATCATACGACAATTGTTTGTGGCTTGCATGAAATCGATCATGAGTTTAGCCGGGCAACCCTGTATAATACTGTCGTTGTGATCGATCCGAACGGAAACATCATCAATCGACATCGAAAATTGATGCCAACGAACCCGGAACGAATGGTGTGGGGGTTTGGCGATGCCTCCGGTTTAAAGGCCGTAGCGACTCCGGCTGGTCGAATCAGCACCCTGATTTGCTGGGAGAATTATATGCCGCTGGCCCGCTATGCACTGTATTCGAAGGGCGTGGAAATCTATATTGCGCCGACATATGACAGTGGTGACGATTGGCTGGAAACGTTGCGATATATTGCCCGCGAAGGTCGCTGCTGGGTGGTGGGTAGCGGAAATATCCTGAAAACCAGTGATATTTCTGAAGACT
>JAUZQH010000139.1 GCA_030951065.1 Mariprofundus sp.
ATTGACTATATTGTGCCGGGTAATGACGATGCTATCCGTGCTGTTCGCCTGTTCTGCAGCAAGGTTGCAGATGCATTGCTGGAAGGTGCTGAAGCATGGCAGCTGGAAAATGCCGAGGACGGGGCAGACCTGGTTGAGGCCATGGCTGTCGATGTTGATGAAGCAGAAGCTGCATAGGCTTAATAATTAATTTAATTTAAAAAACGGAGACGAATTAAAATGGCAATTACTGCTGCAGATGTAAAAAAACTGCGTGAATTAAGTGGCGCGGGCATGATGGATTGCAAAAAAGCATTGGGTGAAACCGATGGTGATATTGATGCTGCAGTCGATTTTCTGCGTAAAAAAGGTCTGTCTGCGGCCTCCAAAAAAGCAGGGCGTGTAGCTGCTGAGGGTGTGGTGGTTGCTGTATCGGAAGGCAATGTTGGTGTGGTGCTGGAAGTCAACGCTGAGACTGATTTTGTGAGCAAGAATGATCAGTTTATTGATTTTGTGAATGCGGTTGCTGCACTGATTCTCAAAGAGAACCCGGCCGATGTGGAAGCATTGAAATCACTTCCTTTTGATGATGAGCTTAATGTTGAACAGGCTCTTTCCCAGTTGATTGCTACCATCGGCGAGAACATGAGTATTCGCCGGTTTGGCCGTATTGAAGTGGATGCGGGTACGGTTGCTTCCTATGTACATGGGGGCGGAAAAATCGGTGTGTTGATCGGCATTGAAGGTGATGTGGATGCTGGCCTGGCACGTGGTGTTGCGATGCACGTGGCGGCGGCCAATCCGCGCTTCATTGCGCGTGCTGACGTCGATGCGGAATCAGCTGAACGTGAGCGTGCTGTCCTTTCTGAACGCGCGATTGCCAGCGGTAAGCCTGAAGCTATTGTCGATAAAATTGTGACCGGCCAGATGAACAAGTTTTATTCTGAAGTCTGTCTGCTGGAGCAGGATTTTGTCATGGATACCGACCAGACAGTTGGCCAGGCACTGGGCGATGCAAAACCGGTCAGTATGTTCCGTTTCCAGCTTGGCGAGGGTATCGAGAAGAAAGAGGAAGATTTCGCAGCCGAAGTGGCCGCTCAGGTTCAGGGTAGCTAAGCGCTGATGACGGCTGCTTCCGGAGACGGCTCACAGGATAGTGGGCAGCAGCGCCCGTATAAACGGGTGCTGCTAAAGCTTTCCGGCGAGGTATTGATGGGCGATACCGCATTTGGTATCGATACCGAAACGATCAATCGTCTGGCCTCTGAACTGATCGAAGTACAGCGGTCCGGTGTTGAGCTGGCTGTCGTGATTGGCGGGGGCAATATTTTCCGTGGCATGAGCGGCATGGCTTCGGGCATGGACCGAACCAGCGCTGACTATATGGGTATGCTGGCGACGGTGATGAATGCGATTGCCTTACAGGATGCCATTGAACGCCAGGGAGCAACTGTGCGAGTGATTTCTGCCCTGTATATCAAGGAAGTAGCTGAGCCCTATATTCGGCGCAGGGCCGTACGCCATCTGGAAAAGGGGCGTATTCTTATTTTCGGTTCCGGTACCGGCAATCCCTATTTTACAACCGACACGGCAGCGAGCTTGCGTGCTATGGAGATTCAGGCTGATGCGGTACTTAAAGGTACCAAAGTGGATGGTGTTTATACTGCTGATCCGGCCACAGATCCTAATGCGACGAAATATGATACGTTGACATTTACCGAAGCTCTGAATCAGCGTCTTGGTGTGATGGATGCGACTGCAATGTCTTTGTGCCGGGATAATCACATGCCGATTGTTGTATTTGATGTGACCACACCGGGACAGATGCTCAGAGCGGTATCAGGCGAAGCTGTCGGCACACTGGTTCAGGAGGGATAAACCATGAGCAGTGATATGGAAAACAGAATGCAGAAGTCCATTGCGGCATTGAAATCGGAACTGGCCACTATTCGTACGGGACGGGCCAATGCAGCCCTGCTGGATCATGTGACGGTGCCGTATTATGGCTCTGAAGTACCGGTATCTCAGATTGGCAGTATCTCCGTGCCGGAGCCGCGCATGTTGATGATTTCGCCGTGGGAAAAGACCATTCTGGGTGATCTCGAGAAGGCAATCCTCAAATCCGATCTGGGCCTCAATCCGTCCAGTGATGGTGAAGTGATACGCATCGTACTGCCCGAATTGACCGAGGATCGCCGCAGGGATCTGGTCAAACAGGTCAAGGCGGTTGGTGAGAAGGCCAAGGTATCGATACGCAATATTCGGCGCGATGCCAATGATGCTGTCAAAAAGCAGGTGAAGGATGAGGGTCTGTCCGAGGATGAAAGCAAGCGCTTGCAGGATCGTATCCAGAAAATGACCGATCGTTTTGTATCCGAAATTGATCAGATTGTTGAGCACAAAGAAAAAGATATCCTGACAGTTTGATGTCTGCATCTGCATCGGGGGCTAGCCCCGCTCTGCCGGCACATGTAGGTATTATCATGGATGGCAATGGTCGTTGGGCCAGGGCCAGAGGGAAAAATCGTCTTGCCGGACATAAACAGGGTGCCGAGGTGGCACGCAATGTCGTTCGCTGGGCCAAAGAGTTCGGCATCAAGCAAATCTCCCTGTATGCATTTTCAACGGAAAACTGGGAACGGCCAAAGCTGGAAGTGCGCGGGTTGATGAATTTGCTGGCGATACTGTTGCCCAAAACGCTACCCGAAATGATGCAAAATGAAGTTCGCTTCCGTATTCTGGGTGACCTGTCCCCGTTACCCGCCAGTGCCCGAAAAGCCGTTGAGCTGGCATGCAGTAACACAGTAAACAATACCGGTATCGACCTGATTCTGTGCCTGAACTATGGCGGGCAGCAGGAGATTATCGCGGCAGTGAAGCGGACGCTGCAATGGGTTCAGACACAAGCCGACCCTCAGCAGGCCCTGGCTGCACTGAATCCCGGTCAGTTCCGGAATCTGATGTGGCGTCATAATATTGCACCACTGGATTTGCTGATCCGTACCGGCGGTGAGATGCGTATCTCCAACTTCCATTTGTGGGATGCTGCCTATGCCGAACTATATTTTTCCAATGTGTTGTGGCCGGATTTCAGCCGGAAGGATCTTCAGGCGGCACTGGATGAATATGCATCCCGGGAACGGCGTTACGGTCTGACCAGCGAGCAGCTTGAAACATGAGCGAGCTGGCTAAACGTGTGATTACCGCAGTGGTCCTGCTGCTGCTGGTGTATGGCTGGTATGTTCACCTGTCATCGCCGTGGTTCGAACTCGGGCTGGCCCTGCTGGGGCTGGTGGCCAGTTGTGAACTTGTTCTGCTGATTAAATTGCGACAACCGGTACTGTATATGCTGACAGCGCTGGCTGCTTGGGTGACATTTGCGCTCTGGCCGGGTATTTGGCCGTTTCTGTTGTGTGCCTTTGTCTGGTTCGCACTGTTTGTGGTTGATGCACGTACGAAAACACCCGCGTTCGGCGATTTTTTTGCGGCGATCTGGTTGTTCGGGTGGGTCTTCGCTTTTGCGCTTGCCATTGCACAAACCCATGGCAGTTCAGCAGGTCAGGGACTGATCATCGGCGCATGTCTGGCCGTATGGGTTTCAGATTCGGCTGCCTATTTTGTTGGCCGGGCTATCGGTAAACACAAGCTTTGCCCTGCGATCAGTCCTGGCAAGTCGGTGCAGGGTGCGATTGGCGGATTGCTGTTTGGCGTCCCTGTTGCTGTTGTCTGCTGGGTTTTCTGGGACGTGCTGCCATTGTTTGCCGCTATCATGCTGGCTATCGTAACGGTGGTTGCAGGCATGCTGGGGGATTTATCGGAATCGGCTGTGAAGCGTATGGTTGGAGCCAAGGACAGTGGCAGCTGGCTGCCCGGACACGGAGGCATTCTGGATCGAATAGATGCGATCATTATGGCGGTTCCGGTGGCATGGCTATTGTGGGGTATGCAATGAAACGTATCACTGTACTGGGCGCAACCGGTTCGATCGGTTGCAGTACGGCCGATGTGATGCTCAGGTATCCGGACAAGTTTTCCGCATTTGCACTGGTCGGACATCGCAATGTATCAAAAATGATAGCGTTGGCTACAGAGCTGCACCCCGAGTGGGTGGTGATGACGGATGCTGCTGCCGCCAAACAGCTTGAGGGACAACTGCCTGCCGGTGTGCGTTTGGAAAAAGGCATGGATGCAGCAATTGCACTTTCATCAGCGACAGAAACAGATATTGTGATGGCAGCAATGGTCGGTTCGGCGGGATTGCCTGCAACCCTGGCCGCTGTTCAGGCCGGAAAGCGCGTTGGGCTGGCCAATAAGGAATGTCTGGTTACTGCCGGGCATATCTTCATGGAGGCTGCAGCCATATCCGGCGCGGAAGTGGTGCCGGTGGATTCGGAACATGCAGCGCTTCACCAGTGTATGCAGGGCCATGATCGCGGCTCTGTTACAGGTGTTACCCTGACCGCATCCGGGGGGCCATTCAGGGATCGCGATCCATCTACACTGTCCGCAGTGACTCCGGCCGAAGCGGTGGCACATCCGAATTGGGATATGGGTGCTAAAATCAGCATCGATTCCGCCACCATGATCAACAAGGCACTGGAGTTGATCGAGGCGCGATGGTTATTTGATCTGGCTCCGGAAAAGCTTTCCGCCATTATCCATCCGGAAAGCATCGTGCATGCCATGGTAGAATATCAGGATGGTTCCGTGCTGGCACAATTGGCCATGCCGGATATGCGCATGCCGATTGCCTATGCCCTGCAGGCTGAGCCAAGGTTATCAACGGGTATAGCAGCACTCGATCTGGCACAGACAGGGGCACTGACGTTTCAAGCTGTGGATCATCAGCGCTTCCCTGCCATGCGACTGGTACAGCACGTTTTGCGCGGTGAAGATTCGCTGGCTATTGCATTCAATGCGGCCAATGAAGTGGCTAATGCAGCGTTTCGTGAGCAACGAATTGGTTTTATGGATATTGTGGAAACGGTTGAACAGGTCTTGTCGAAGGCGGAAAATGTCCCCGTGGGCAGTCTGGACGAGGTGTGGTTGCATGACGGGCATGCCCGCAAGCTGGCGGATGAGGTAATGACTGTATGATTGAAATTTTGCACACATCGTTGGCTTTCGTGGTGGCGATTGCGCTGCTGATTGCAGTGCACGAATATGGTCATTTTTCCATGGCGCGCCGGCTTGGTATCAAGGTGGAGAAGTTTTCTATCGGCTTTGGCCCCGCCCTGTTTTCATGGCGTAGCAGAGATGGTGAAGTGCTGTATGTCATTGCTGCTATTCCGCTGGGTGGGTATGTGAAAATGCTGGGTGAGAATCCGGATGAACAGGAAGGTGATGTCCAGGCCAGACTCTCCGAGCAGGACAGGGCAAGGGCATTTAATAACCAGCCGGTGTGGAAGCGTGCTGCCGTTGCAGTTGCCGGGCCGGCCTATAATTTCCTGTTTGCGATTGGCGCATATATGATTGTCGGTTGGATGGGCCAGTCTGTGTTGCCGACTATCATTGGCGATATTGCGCCTGCATCCATAGCAGAGCGAGCCGGGTTGCAGGTGGAAGACCGGATCGTAGCTGTCGGCAATAAACAGGTCCATTCGTGGCAGCAGATGGAGGAGAGACTCAAGCAATATATTGGCACCTCGGTAGAGCTTCAGGTTAAACGGGGGGAAAGGCTGATTGTAACCCGGTTTGAGCTTCCGGTGCCGAAAAAAGACCCGCTACTGCTCGATGTCGCTGATCAGGTGTTGGGGTTTAATCCGGGGCTGATTGTGCGTGTGGATGAGGTGATGGAGGGGTCATCCGCCCAGCGCTTTGGTTTGCGAAAGGGTGATGTGATTAAACAGATCAATGGCTGGGATGTGTCAAATGTGAGCCAGTTCATTGAGCGTGTTAAAGCCAAAGGAGGGCAGCCGGTCACGCTTGTTATCCAGCGGGATCAGGCGTTGTTGCAATTGAAGGTGATACCATCCCCTGATCAGAACAAACAGGGGCGGTTGGGCATCCGTCTGGCTTCACAGTCCAAACATGGTACCGAGCAATATCGCATGAGCTGGCTGGAAGGCATGGCATATGGGTTTGTTCGTACATGGGAAATGACCGGATTGACGCTGGGTGTGTTTGGCAAAATGGTGACATCTGCTATTCCAGCGGATAATCTGGGCGGACCTATTGCCATTGCACAACTGGCGGGTAAAACTGCAGATATGGGCCTGGTTTATTTTCTGGGCTTTCTGGCTTTGATTTCAGTGAATCTCGGAGTATTGAATCTGTTGCCCATTCCAATACTGGATGGGGGGTTGCTGGTGTACCTGGGCCTGGAGAAATTGAGAGGAAAGCCGTTATCACCCAGAATTTTGGAAATGACCCAGATGGCAGGGTTGGTTTTGATTGTCAGTTTGATGGTATTTGCTTTTTATAATGATCTTTCGCGCTAATTCAGAGGATAATATGTTGGGTTCAGTCAGACTTTTAGTTGTCGGCTTTCTGCTATTGGGTGTTTTCTCATGGTCGGGAGAATCTGTTGCGGCTGATTCGGATCAGCCATCACCGTTGATTCTGTCCATTGATGTGGAAGGGAATCACAATGTAGAGAAAGAAGCTGTTCTGGTAAAAATGAAGACGCGAGCAGGCCAGCGCCTTGAACGTCGGCAATTGAGCAGGGATGTTCGTACCCTTTATAAAACCGGTTTTTTTTCTGATATACGATTCGTCGGCACAAGAACTGCCCAGGGCATCCATCTTGTATGCCATGTAAAGGAATATCCGTTAATTGCCAAGCTCACCATGGAAGGAAATGATCAATTTCCAACCAAGGATCTGCAGCTCAAAATGAAATTGAAACCGGGGCGTATCTATAGCCCAAGGTACCAGGAGTCGGATCGCAATACGCTGAGAAAGGGGTACTTGAAAGACGGGTATTATCAGGTTGGTATCGATTTTATTCCAACCAGGCGAAAGGATGGCAGGATTGACCTGCTTATTCGGGTGCATGAGGGGGAAGTGACACGAATCAATCGCATCCATATGATAGGCAACAAGGCTTTCAGTGATGCTGTGTTGCGTAAGGAAATCGCGTCCAGAAGGTCTGATTTGTTATCATGGTTTTCTGACCGTGATATATTTGATACCAAGCGATTTAGCGCCGATGGTCAGTTACTGCAACAGTATTACCTGAATCATGGTTATCTGGATATGAAACTGGATTCTGAACAAATCACCATGGCCGCGGACAAAAAGAGTTTCTCTTTGACCTTCAGTATTCATGAAGGGGTTAGTTACAATGTTGAAAAAGTTGTTTTACAGGGTGATCTGGTTCCTGATCAGAAAACCCTGCAGGAATTGATTAAGCTGAAGCCCGGCGATATTTATTCCCTGAATGACATGCGTGCAACGATCGAGGCTATTACGGAACGTGTGGGTGATGAAGGTTATGCTTTTGCAACGGTGACCCCGTTACTGCAACGCAATATTGATAATCACACGGTGGCGATTACGTTTGATATTGAAAAAGGTGAAGAAGTTTACGTTGAACGAATTGAAATATCAGGCAATGAGAAAACCGATGACAGCGTTATTCGCCGGTTGCTGGATCAGTCGGAAGGTGCGCGTTATGCGGGAACACAGGTGAAGCATAGTAAGGAAGCATTGAAACGGGCTCAATTTGTTGAGGATGTACGCGTATCATTTCCAAAAGGATCGGTTGGAGACAAGGTTCACATGAAGGTGGATGTGACGGAAAAGAAATCCGGTTCAATTGCAGGGGGATTCGGGTTTTCCCAGCGGGAGAAGGTGATTATTACGGCCAGAATCACGGAAAAGAATCTGCTTGGGAAAGGCTATCAGGCCAGCATTAATGGCAAACTGGGCAAGGTGACCCAAGACATAACGGCCAGTCTTGCCGACCCGTATTTTCTGGATACTAATATTAGCGCCAGCTTGAATGCTTTCAAAACAAAGACGGACCCGCAACTGGGGGCCAATTACCAGACCAATTCGGTTGGTGGCGGTATAGCGTTTAGTGTGCCGATGACTCACTATATGTCTTACGGCATCAACTACCAGTTCAACAGCACTGAGCTGTCAAACGTGCCAGTTACCGCATCATTGTTCCAGCGCGCTCAAATCGGTCGTCAAACGGTTGGTGAATTGACGCAATCGCTAACCTGGGATTCCAGGGATCGATACATGGCAACGAGCAGTGGACATATAGATAGTGTTAGTTTCAGCGTTGCAGGACTGGGCGGAAATGAAAGGTTTCTGGAAACAGCTGTTTCCAGCCGGTGGTATTTTCCTTTTGGCGAAAAGGAAAATATTATATTGAATCCATCTGTTGGATACCGGTCGATTCGTGGTTTCTCCGGTCAGAACATTCCGTTATGGCGACGCTATTCATTGGGTGGCATTGGCAGTATGCGAGGGTTTGATTCTCTGGGCATTACAGTGATAGACCCGAACACGAATGAGGCAGTTGGCGGCGATAATCAAATCACCGCGTCTGCAAACCTGTTTTTTCCACTGCCTTATGTGCAAACTGCAGGGATTCGCGGCCTCTTTTTTGTTGATGCCGGTACACTGTGGGGCTCGGCATCGGCGACGGTTGGCGCGGTTACTATTAATGTGCAAGAACCATTCTCTTTATCCCGGGTCCGGTATGCGGCAGGATTTGGCATCGAATGGATTTCACCTATTGGCCCGGTTGGCCTGACTTGGGCATTCCCCATCAGAACAGTATCGGGAGATCGTGAAAAGAGTTTTGAGTTTGCCATAGGGACAACTTTTTAATTAAGCTTGGTTGAAATAACGCAATAGCATAGGAGAAAGGCATGATTAACAAAATGAATATAAAGGCTATACTGATATCAATGGGTGCAGTATGCATCTTTGGGATGGCTTCAGTTCAGGCTGCAGAATTGAAGATCGGTTACATTGATATCAAAACTGCTCTGGAAAGTACAGCTGAATATCAGCAAGGTATGAAACGGCTAAAAGCGTTGAGTGACAAAAAAGTAAAGGCGCTGAAAGCGCTGAAGGCAAAAATCAACCAGGGTGAAAAAGAACTGATGGGCCAGTCTCTGGCTGTGTCGCAGGAAAATACGAGCCAGAAAAAGCAGGAATTGAATGAAATGGTCAAAAAATTCAAGCGTATGCAGCAGGATGCACAGGAAGAACTGGCTGCTGAGAAAAACCGGATGGATCTTGCCAGTATGTCAAAATTCCAGAAAGTTATGACGGTGTATGGCAAACAAAATCATTTTGACTTGATCATGCCCAAGCCGGTTTTTATCTATGCTGACCCGAGACTTGATGTGACAGGTGATATTATTAAATTGCTGGATTCGAAAAAATAAGCAGGAGTTTATGAAAACTCTCTCTCTTCTCGAAATCTCCGGGATTGTAAACGGCACTGTCGAACGGTTTGGGGAAGATGTAACAGATATCCGGATTTCCGGCATTAATACGTTAAGCGCGGCCGGGAATGCGGAGATTGCGTTTCTGGCCAATAAACACTACAGGCACGATCTGCTGAATACAAAGGCTGCTGCTGTACTGCTGGCAGTCGGGGATGATGCTCCAGGCCACTGTGCAGTCATTCGTGTTGCGGACCCTTATTTGGCATTTGCTGTGTTACAGCGCTTTTTTTATCCGCAATCCGTTTCCAATGGACAGCGCCATGTGAGTGCTGTGATTGATCCTTCAGCACGATTGGCAGATGATGTTGAAGTGGCTGCGAATGCAGTGATTGGCGCAAATGCAGATATCGGGTCGGGCACGATTATTGCAGCCGGTTGCGTGATCGGTGATGGTGTAAAAATCGGAGAACGCTGTTTGCTGCATGCCAATGCAGTGGTTTGCGCTGGTTGTGTACTGGGCAATGATGTTTTTTTACAGCCGGGGGCAGTGATTGGTTCGGATGGTTTTGGTTATGCATGGGACGGTGCACGGCATCTGAAAATTCCGCAGGTTGGCAGGGTGATTCTTGAGGATGATGTTGAAGTCGGCGCGAACACCTGTATTGACCGTGGTGCTATTGGTGATACCGTCATTGAACGCGGTGTCAAACTCGATAATCAGATCCAGATTGCTCATAATGTTCGAGTCGGTGCCTGCAGCGTGATGGCCAGTCAGGTCGGCGTTTCCGGTTCAACACAGATAGGCAAGGGTTGTCAGTTTGGTGGTCAGGCCGGACTTGCGGGGCATATCAACGTGGGAGATGGTGTCAGGCTGGCAGCAAAATCCGGCGTAATGTCAGACTTGGGCGCTGGTGGAACCTATGCCGGAGCACCGGCTATGCCACACCGCTTATGGTTAAAGGTTTCAGCGCTGACATTGAAGTTACCTGAAATGTGGAAAATGCTGCGTGGTCGCTAAATAAAACATGAAACAGATATATTCAGGGAGTATGTGATGGCTGAATTAAGTATCGACGAGATTATGCAACGTTTGCCACACCGGTATCCATTTTTGCTGATTGACCGGATCATTGAGTTCGAGAAAGAAAAATCGATCAAGGCGCTCAAAAATGTAACATTTAATGAACCGCAGTTTGCAGGCCATTTCCCCAAACATCCTGTAATGCCGGGGGTCTTGCTGATCGAAGCCATGGCTCAGGCCGGAGGCATGCTGGCATTTCAATCGGTTGAAGATGATCGGGAATATCTGGTCTATTTTACCGGCATTGATGGCGTGCGATTCCGTAAGCCGGTTCGGCCGGGGGATCAGGTTATATTCGAACTCACCTGTTTGCGCCGGCGCGGTATGATGTGGAAACTGCGCGGCCAGGCTTTTGTTGATGGTGTATTGGTATGTGAAGGGATATTGATGGCAACACTCATGCCGCAAGAAGACGCATGAGCCCTCTGATCCATTCAACGGCCATCATTGAGGATGGTGCCCGGCTTGGTTCGGACGTGAGAGTAGGGCCCTACTGTGTGGTCGGTTCCGATGTGCGAATGGGTGACAACTGCCAGTTGATGTCACATGTGGTGGTGAGTGGCCACACCAGCATGGGTAGCGGCAACCGGGTATTTCCGTTCACCTCGATTGGTCAGATTCCCCAGGATTTGAAATATCATGGTGAGGCTTCCGAAGTTATCATTGGAGATAATAATCAGATTAGGGAGAACGTGACTATCAATGCCGGAACTGAAGGCGGAGGCATGGTAACCCGGATCGGCAGTGATAATATACTCATGGCTTATACCCATGTCGCACATGACTGTATTCTTGGTAACCGCATTGTACTGGCCAACTGCGCCACATTGGCCGGCCATGTAGAAGTGGATGATGGTGCCATTATTGGCGGTTTGTCTGCTGTTCAGCAGTTTGTGCGTATTGGCCGACTGGCCATGATCGGTGGAATGTCCGGTGTTACCAAGGATGTCACCCCGTTTACATTGCTGGCCGGTGGTTACCGGGCGGGCTTGAGTGGCCTGAATATCGTTGGACTCAAACGGCACGGGTTTTCTCTCAAGCAGGTAGGGCTTTTAAAAGAAATATATCGTATACTGTTGCAGGAAAGTGGCAGGCGTGAAGAACGGCTGCTTGAGGCTGAAGCATTATTGTCTGAGGACGATACTGATGGTCGATATATGATTGAATTTGTCCGCTCAGCAAAACGGGGCCTGATGATGCATGGTCGAGCCTGAATCATTGAATAAAATAGGCTTGATTGCCGGCTATGGTCATTTTCCGCTGGAATTGGCCAGGGCATTACAGGTACAGGGCAAAGAGGTTCACGTTGTGGCGGCCCGGGAAGAAACTTTTCCCGACATAGAAAAATTAACGACTTCAACATGCTGGCTGCATGTCGGTCAGATTGGAAGCATGATCAAGGTGTTCAAAAGCGCTGGCGTTGAAGAGGTCGTGATGGCTGGAAAAGTGCGCAAGTTGCACCTGTTTCGCAATTTTCGACCGGATTTGACTGCCATGAAAGGGTTGATGCGTTTGAAAGATCGGCGCGATGATTCGATTCTGAATACTATTGCCGACCTGCTTGCCGAAAGTGGTTTGACCTTGATCGATCAGACGCTCTATGCCGGTGACATGCTGGCCGGTGCCGGGCATCTGGCTGGTCCAGCGATAAAAAAACGGCACGCTGACATTCTGTTCGGCTTTGAACAGGCCAAGGGTGTTGCCGGTCTGGATATCGGCCAGACCGTTATAGTACAGGATCAGGCGGTGCTTGCAGTAGAAGCTATTGAAGGTACCGATGAGGCGATAAAACGCGGTGGAAGTATGGGTAGTGGAAATGCGGCCGTGATCAAGGTGGCTAAACCGGATCAGGATCTCCGTTTTGATGTGCCTGCTGTGGGGCCGGATACACTGGAAATCATGAAAGCCTCCGGTTGTACATTGCTGGCCATCGAAGCAGGAAAAACCTTAATGATTGAACGCCAGCGTTTTTTTGAGCTTGCC
The DNA here is from genome assembly GCA_030951065.1 of Mariprofundus sp. Taxonomy (GTDB): domain Bacteria; phylum Pseudomonadota; class Zetaproteobacteria; order Mariprofundales; family Mariprofundaceae; genus Mariprofundus. Next base: position 12,400 of record JAUZQH010000139.1, read on the forward strand.
GGAAAGTACAGGATATCCGTATTTGGAATCGCAGCTCAGTGATGGTTTGAAACATATAGAGATGTTTTGCCGGTGAGTCGTTTCTTTGTCAGTGCAGGGGAAACCTCGGGTGATTTGCATGCGGCTACTGTCGTTGCCGAGCTGACGCGACGTTATCCGAAGGCTGAAATTGTCGGCATTGCCGGTGAACAGATGCAATCTCAGGGTTGTGTTGCATTGCATCATATGCGCGAGTTGAATGTTATGGGTATTGTCGATGTGCTGCGTTCACTATCACGTATTCGTCAAATCGAACAATCTGTCCTGGCCTGGTGTAAGGAGCAAAAACCCGATGTGGCCGTATTGGTCGATTTTTCCAGTTTTCATATGCGTTTAGGGCGCCAACTCAGGCAACTCGGTATTCCGGTCATTCATTTTATTGCCCCCAAACTCTGGGCATGGGGCAGCTGGCGGGTTTCCAGACTGAAAAAATCACAGGATCGACTGGCATGCATTCTTCCCTTTGAACCGGAATGGTTTAATCATCGCGGTATTTCCCACGCTTTCTATGTCGGTAATCCGAGTGCCACGGCTTGTGTCGGTGGCTGGTCGGCTGCGGAATTAAGGCAACAGCTTGATGTGGAGAATAATCGACCGCTACTGGCGCTACTACCTGGCAGCCGTCCACAGGAGATCAGGGTACATGTGCCGATCCTTGCGGAAGCACTGATACAGATTCGGAAATCGATACCGCAACTGGCATGTGTTGTTCCGATTGCACCCGGCGTGGATTTGGATGCACTGCAACCGCTATGGAAACAGGGGGCAAAACCGATTCGACGTACGGATAAAGGGTTTGCCCTGCGCGCTGATGCTGCTGTGGCCGTCTCGGGTACGGCTACACTGGAACTGGCACTGTGGGACACGCCGACTGTGTTGATATATAAAGCCTCATGGCTCATGGTTGTTCTGGCCAGACGGCTGGCCAATATTCGCTGTGCAGGGCTGGCCAATATTATTCTGGGTGATCGACCGGTCATGCCGGAACTGATTCAGGAAGCATGCACTGTGGACAATATTGTTGCGGAAGTCCTGCCGCTGCTTTGGAATGAACCGTCCGCACAGCGGCAGCGCGGTGAATGTGCTGAATTACGCACATTGCTGGGGCATCAGCAAGCTGCTGCAGGTGTTGCTGATATGGTGGATGAACTGATTAAATAATGATAGGAGTGATACCTAAAAAAATCTTTGAGCGTTTCTTGGCGAATAATTTGCTGTGATTGATGCGCTATGTATTCCGACGTGTCGTCATGAATATGTTTTCATGGATGGTTCACGCAGTTCTAATCACCCACCTTTATGATTTGCGTTGTCCGGAGTGGTCTCCCTCCCTCCCCTCCTGATTCACTCCGGGCGCAAGTTTCCTTCTCTTGATGGAGTGCAAAAAAAAGGTCCCGGTCCCCTCCCGGGGCCTTTTTTATTCGGTTCGGACTATTCGGTTTCAAGCAGGCGAATGCCTCCGGATTCAATGCCAATGTATTTCTTTTTGTACAATGCACCGATCGCTTTTTTATACATTTTTTTACTGGTCGAAAAATGTTTCTGGATTTCGGCTGGCGAACTTTTGTCGGTAACGGCAATAAAGCCGTTATTTTTTCTCAATTCACGTATGATGATCTGTGCAATATCGGCAGTCTTTTCGCTTGCTTTCAGATGCAGGCAGAGATCAATACGAGCATCTTCGCGGATATTCTTGATGAAGCCTGCCAGACGTTGCCCCCGGCGCAGGGGGCGTGCGACTTCATTGTGATGCAGGAGCCCCCAGTGACTGTTGTTGATAATGACCTGATATCCGAGTTCACTTTTATTGGCAATAAACAGAGAAACCTTTTCACCTGCTGAAAATTCATTTTCAGATTCACTGTGCAGGAAATCATCCAATCGGGCTGAACCGACAATACGGTCGCTATCTTCGTCGATATAGATGCGTACCACATAGGACTTCCCTTCTTCCATGCGCGGCTTCTGTTCGGCGAACGGAACCAGCAGGTCTTTCGGCAGACCCCAGTCCAGAAATGCACCCATAGGGGTAACATCGACCACCTTCAGCAGCGCAAATTCGCCAACCATGGCATACGGCTTTTCGGTGGTGGCGATCAGACGATCCTCGGAATCACGATAGATGAATACCTCCAGCTCATCGCCGATATGACACGGAGTCGGTACATAGCGGACCGGTAGCAGAATCTCCCCTAATTCATCTCCGTCCAGATACACACCGAAATCGACTTCCTTGACCACTTTTAATCTGTTCAATCGTCCTGTTTCAGTCATCTATACCTCATTTACAATCATGCGGATTATAATCCGAAGGCCTTGCTTTTGCATGTATCACAAGAATCATGCTGGCGTCATTCCGAGACACACGTAAGCTTGCAGCATGGTAAGGATTCTATTTATGTTGCTTGCGGAGTTTATATTTAATGCCCGGCATTGAGCATGTGCCCGAAATTGCTGTGGCACTGGTACATCATCCTGTTTTAAATCGTGTTGGCGAAACAGGGACGACTGCTATCACTTCGATAGATGTTCACGATTTCGCCCGCACCTGTGCTTTTTATGGCGTTGGTCCGGTATATCTGGTGCATCCGGCTGCCGGCATGCATGCACTGATCTATGATATGACGAATTACTATCTGGAGGGTGCAGGTGGCGAGAGAAATCCGGCCCGTCGAGAGATGTTGAAGGCAGTCCGCTGCGTAAATTCAGTGCAGGAAATCCTGCAGGATGATGATTATCAGCTCTGGTATACTTCGGCGACTCCGGCTGAAGAAAACAGTCTTGATCCTTCTATGTTGCCGGAATTAGAGGGAAAACACCTGATTGTATTCGGTACTGGCTGGGGTCTTGATGTTGAAAATATGCCGAAAGAAAATGGATGGTTGTCACCTATCGAAGGTATCGGTAAAGTGCGCCACCTTTCTGTCAGGGCTGCCTTGGCGATTTATCTGGATCGGCTGAGGAAAGTTAAATAAAACCTGACGGAGTGAGTTTCGGAGGCAAAAA
>JAUZQH010000014.1 GCA_030951065.1 Mariprofundus sp.
ATAGGCCGTATCTATCTGCCACAGGAAGACAGGATTCGGCATAAGGTGGCGGACCAGGCATTCAAAAATGGTGATTTCAGCCCCGGCATGCAGCAGTTATTGCGTGAATATGCCGACAAGGCCGAAGCCGCCTACAGGCAGGCTCTGGCCAGTCTGGCTGATGAAGATCGCGAGAGCCTCAGACCATCGATTGTCATGGGAGCCATTTACTACGCCTATTTACAGCAACTCAGGGCGGTGGATTTCAATGTCTGGCAGCATCCTGTCCATATGCTTCCGCTGAAGAAGATCTGGATTGCATGGCGTGCATGGCGTTATGAGAAAAAGGCGGTAAAGAAAAAACTGCCGCTGAAGCTGGAATTCTGATATTCAGCATGCAGATCTAAAACGCATCGCAATCATCGGTGGCGGTGTTTGCGGACTGACGGCTGCGTTGCGAGTTGCGGAAAACGGCTTTGCAGTCGAGCTGTTTGAGGCGGCACCACAACCCGGAGGCCGCACCCGCTCGTTTATCGATAAAAAATCAGGTGAATGGTGCGATAATGGCCCCCATCTGCTCAATGGAGCCTATGGCGCCACGGAGAAGCTGCTTGATGATTGTCAGGCATCTGAGCATGTGACATGGCAGCCATCGCTGAAACTGACGCTGTGGGAAGAACAGCGGCGATACTTCAGCCTGAACCCTTCCAACATATTACCGTTTCCTCTTGCCCTGCTGCTGGCTGTAAAGTCCATGCCGGGGCACAGCTGGGATTCTGCCCTTTCGATGTTGCGACTGAATCGTGCGATGAACGGCAAAACATACGCCGGTCATAGCGTGGCCACCCTGTTGAAGCATTGTAATATCCCTGCCGAACTGGTTCGGGATATGATCGAACCGATTTGTCTGGGCGCCATGAATGAATCCATCCGGACAGCCGATGCCAGCACCTTTGCACGCGTCTTGTCTGAAAGCTTTGCCTCGAAAAAAACTGCCCGACTGGGCTGGTTCAATGCACCGTTACAACAGGCCCTGATTAACCCGCTGCTAACAACAGCCAGGCAGATGGGTGTAATCATCCACACCAGCCATCCCGTACATTCGCTTCGAGGCGGGGGAAATGGCGTCGACATTGATGGTGAAGCGTTTGATGCGGCTGTGGTTGCGCTGCCGGCCTATGCAAGCAATCGCCTGTTGGGCGTGATGAATACAGCCTGCGAAACACGTGCGATTACCAATGTACACCTCTGGTATGAGAAGCATCCGGGCTTACCTGAGCTGTTTATCGGCGGCATTGGCACCCTGGGACAGTGGTTCTTTGATGTATCCGCCCAGATGGGCCAGACCAATCCAGCTGTCCGGCATCTGTGCGCCGTGATCAGTGCAGTGGAAGAAAATAATACTGATCGTCGGCAACTGGTTGATCAGATCAGTCGTGAGCTGGCAGAGCTCTGCGGGACAGACCGGGAGCCGACACATGCCCGCATTGTATGCGAAAAACGCGCTACTGTTCTGGTGCGCCCCGGTTCCCCCAAAGCAGTCATGAGAAATATTGTGGATGCATCTGAATTACCTGTGCCCGGAGAATTGCCTGCCACGATTGAATTTGCCGTTCAGCGTGGTGAAAAAGCCGCCCGAAGTATCAAAAAACTGTTTTCATAAGCATTTTATCCACTTGTATTTCTGTTAAAGGAAGATTCATACAAAAAAACAGGACGCCTTCCCTATAACTTAATTGTTATTATGTAACTTACTGTTTTTGCTTGCTTTATTCATATGCACAAAATTTATGCATGTCACATGCGTGTCACGGCAATGTAATAAACAAAGCCTGTCGTGCCACCTTATGCACAATGTTATCCACAGCTTCTGTGGATACAATGCAAATGCATTGAAAATAAAGGGTTTGGAGGAAATTAATCCGCTATTGCACTATGGTAATAGCATTTTATGATTAAGCGATGACAGATAAATCGTTCCGCACATACACGCCCTCAGACCGAATCATTGAAGAGATAGATCGGGCTCTGAACAATATCTTTTGCAAACAGGTCAGTTCACGTCCCTACCCGCCTGCAAGTACGGATGGAGAGACTGAAACCCCGACCATGACCACTGAGCAGAAAAAAGTGGCGGCCGGCTTAGTGCGTGTGAATCATGCCGGTGAAATGGCCGCCCAAGCACTATATCAGGGGCAAAGCCTGACTGCCCGCGACCCGAAACTGGCCGACAAGCTGAAATATGCCTCGATCGAGGAAGCCGACCATTTAAACTGGTGCCGCAATCGGCTGGAAGAACTGGGGGAACGCCCGTCCCTGCTGGATCCGCTCTGGTATGCCGGTTCCTTCGCTATCGGCATGGCGGCCGGTATTGCCGGCGATCGCTGGAATCTGGGATTTCTGGCCGAAACAGAACACCAGGTGGTGCGGCATCTGGACAGTCATCTGGACAGGTTGCCCGAAAACGATGTCCGCAGCCGCGCCATCGTGTCGCAAATGAAGATCGACGAACAGGGCCACGCCGAACTGGCTGAAAATCTCGGTGCTGCCGAATTACCCCGGCCGGTCAAACAGTTCATGAAACTGACTTCAAAGGTAATGACCAATCTGGCCGAAAAGGTGTAGTCGCTTACCGCCCTTCATCATGCCAGTTGGCAGTCAATTCCTTGCTACGCCTTGACTTTTCCGGGCATGAGATACCAGAGGACAAATGCCACCAGAAATAAAGCCGGGATATCGCCCAACAGGTTAACCCTGTCCGTTTCATCAACGATGGCCTGGACCAGCATGATTCCGGCATGGACAATACTCGACCATATCGTAAACCATATAAGGCTTGCATGGGCTAAAGGATCTTTGGCAGCGCGAAGCAGAAATATGCCCAATGTCACGTAAATACCCATAATCATCTGCTCATATTCGGGTTGAGCCGGTGTCCAACTCCAACCGGAAGGCCATATCCACACCATCATTGCCGGGACACCGACAATAAAAATAATGCCAAACACAACCAGTGCAATTTTTAAATATTTAAGCCGTTCTTTCTGTCGCATGATATTCTCATTTCTGCCTGCCTTCATCTAGCCAAGCAAAGAACCATATACCCTACTACTATAGTTGGTTATTGCGTGTATATCAATCTTATTGAGTTAAAAATAAAGCAACGAAACTTCGAATATCTGCTTTCGGCCTACTCCGGCCATCTACTTCACAAATAATTAAATCCTATATCCCCGGAACTTTGGGGACCATCATAACCCTAAATACAGTTTGGCCAATGAAAACCAAATCGTCCTAAGTAATATTTTCGATACAAGTGATTTAAATCAT